>VSOH01000306.1 GCA_009774735.1 Clostridiales bacterium | reverse complement strand
AATTCATATTGTCCATATTCTTTTTATTTTGATTAAACTTATTCACTTACCAGTGTTTTTCTAATATTTTTTCTATTTCGGAGAAGTCTGTGCCAAGATGAAGGTTCTTAGAGGCAAGAAAATCTTCTATCTCTAAAAGCGATTTCTTGCCAAACTGCCTAAGTTTCAACAAATCTTCACGCGAGCATTTTAAAAGATCGTACATACTTTCTATATTGTACGCTTTGAAACAATTAAGGGCTCTGACAGAGAAATTGTAATTCATAAGTTTATCTGTCTGTAACCCGATGATTCTTTTCTTCAAGACATTGAAATACTCGTCTGAAGATTCTTCATCCTCACCAATCTGTGTATTGGAGAGTACAGCTTGGACTTTAGACTCTTGAAGGTGTTTGCTCAGTTCTGCTGATGTGTACTTTAGGTTTGTCCTAATACATTCTAACTCGTTTTCAAGTTTCTTGGTCTCTGGCAGTCTTGTTTCCCCCTTATCACTCATCAAACGTTGTGTTTTAGCGATAATCTGTCTCACCCTTTCTGGTGTGAGATTGTACTTCTCTCCCAACATCGATAAGGTTGGCAACGCAGAATGTGGATTCCCTACATAGAGGTCGTACACTATGTCCAGATTTCTATCTGAAATTCCTTGTCCCCTGAAAGAATCGATATATAGAGCCAATCTATTGCTGATTATATCGGAATTGATACCTGTTACGAGGGTTTGCTCGTGCTTGTAAGCTCGAAGACTTTCATCATAGTCCTTCTCTATACGGTCATACGCATCAATCAGTATATCCAGGCATTCCTTCTTTTTGAGAAGTTCGCTGATGTTGTCTGCTTTGTAATCATTAGCATCCCTTATCTTTTTAAGCGCAACCAATGATTCCACATTGATATTGTATGAGCCACGAATCATTTTCGAGATGAGCACTCCCTTATCCTTGTAGTATTTTACACTGCTAAGGCACATTCCGAGAAAGGCAGCAGCTTCTGGCATTGTAATCCACTTTTTCTTCAGGTTATTGCAAGTTGCAATTTCAGGAAGTTCGGGATAGCGTGAACATCCGTCTATATCGGATTTCTTGATGTATTTTCTTATAAACTGCTGAAGGTTCTTTATCTGATCGTTTTTGTTTGCGATGATTTTCGCATATCTATAGAAAAACTTATCGTGCAACCGTTTCTCAATATCCTCGTCATATTCATCAAACACGTTGAGAATACTCCGAATAAGATTAGGATATTCAGGTGACTTCAACCACAACCTTTCACCAAGGTATTGTTCAATGTCATGCTTGTTGTTTACCTTCAGTTCAAGAAACTCAGAGTAGTCACGCCACATATCTTTAAGGAATTTGTCTAATATGCGGTTTTTTACAAGTGCCGACTCTTCCTTCATTTCCTGATGGCTGTGGTGCGTGGAAGTTCTCAGCTCATCGGTATATTCGTCTGGGTCTTCCCAATATCTGTCAAAATTCATATTACTTGTGTTACTGATGTTATCAATGTTATTGATGTTACTACATCATCTTCTTAAACTCATTGCACCTTGGGCAGAACCAATAGTACTGCTTCGTCTTTGCGCTATGGATATGGCTCAAAGGCTCATGACACTGAGGACAAGCTTTGATGATAGGCTTCTTCCTCAGTTCGTCATAGAAGATCTGCTTCTTCGTTGTAGGATGCACACAGGACTTGTCTTCGCAGATCCAGAAGTGCTTCTTATTTTTCGGAGAATACTTACGAGCCAAAGTTTTTTGGCGACACACAGGACACTCCATCTTTGGACAGTCCTGTTGTTGTGTCACGGTTCCAGAAGAAACCATCGGAATACTTCCGGCGGTATCTTCTGCATACTTGATATTGCTTAATACCATTTCGGTAGTCTCTGACATGAAATCATCGAGACTTACCTTCCCATCTGCAATGGCAGAAAGGTTGTACTCCATGACAGCCGTGAAGTCTGGCTTGGTTAGAGATCCATGGATGCTGTCTATCATCGTCATTCCGAACTCTGTCGGAACAAGTTCTTTGCCCTTCTTCGTAATGCAAGGCGAAAGCGATGACTTGCCTGACTTTGTGGCCATCAACTCGCTTATGATAGTGTCTCTTGTGGCAGGAGTACCCAATCCCTTGCATTCTTTCAGTTTCTCTCTGTTCGGATTGTCCGGTGACAAATATCTCCAGATGTTTGTCATGGCAGCAAGCAATGTACCCTCAGTGTAACGCTTCGGTGGCTGAGTCTGCTTGCTCTCGATCTCAAATACTGCATTCTTGATGATGTCGCCCTGTGAGATTGGAGGCAATGAAGGTAATGATTCCTGTGAATCATCAGCATCGTCGCCTTTACTCACAGATTTCCATCCGAGGCTGGTAATGAGTTTACCAGTCCCGGAAAACTTGTAGCCTTCGCATTCTATGCTATATTTGACTGTGTCAAACTTGCATGGTGGATAGAACTGCACTATGTAGCGCAAGGCTATCATGGTGTAGATCTTCTGTTCCCACTCATTCAAGTCTTTCGGGGTTACTCCTGTGGGAATTATGGCATGGTGCGCCGAGACCTTCTTATCATTGTACGCCTTGCTACATATCTTAGTGTCAGCCATGCTCGCTGATTGCATTCCATATTTTCCCAACGCAGTGAGGATGTGACCTGCGTCCACATGCTGACTGGTTGGAATGTAATTGCAGTCAGAACGAGGATAGCTGACATATTTCTTTTCGTAGAGAGACTGTACGGTGTCAAGAACACTCTTCGGACTCAGGCCATGCTTTCTGTTTGCTTCCACTTGTAATGTGTCCAGCGAATAAGGCAACGGAGCATTCTCGCTGCCAGTTTTACGCTCTACACTTACTACTTTGCAGTCTTTTCCATAAACTCTATTATATATATTGCGCACGCACGCGAGGTCAATGATTCTGCCCTCACTGTCCGTGGGCATATTTTCGTCGGGTTCAAACGTTGCAGAGAACGGCACGCCATCCTTGGAACACTTTGCCACAAGGACAAAGTAATCCACTGGATGAAAGTTCTGCAACTCCTTCTCTCGTGATACCACCAGAGAAAGAGTTGGTATCTTTACTCTTCCTATTCGCCATACATTGCCTGAGCCATTCTTTCTGGCACTGGCAGTGTATGCCCTTGACAGATTCATTCCTACAAGCCAATCGGCTCGTTCTCTTGCAAGCCCTGCTTCATACAAGCAGCGGAATTTAGCATTAGGGACAATAGTCTCAAATGCTCTCTTCATACTGTTGCTATCCTTGGCGTTTATGAGAATACGCCTTACTTCGCCTCGATACTGGACAAACTCCAGAATCTCGTCAACAAGTAACTGACCTTCACGGTCAGGGTCGCCGCCGTGGATAACTACGTCGGCATTCTTCAATACACCCTTGATGTAGTTGAATTGTTCTTTAGCAGAGGGAGAAATACACTTTTTCCACGTCTGTGGGATGACAGGATAGTTTGAAAACCTGGCGTACTCCTCGCCGTATGCTTCAGGTAATGCTGTTTGAAGAATGTGACCAAAAGCCCACGTTACGATGATTTCATCAGAACCATCCTTCTTGATGTACGAATGCTTACCTCGACGAGAGGCATGGTCGCTCCAAAGATGTGATGCTATTGCCGAAGCGATGTCCGGCTTCTCTGCTATATATACTATTCTCATAGTCTTGGTTGTCTTCTTAATGCTGAAAGGAAAAGAGATGCTGCAATCCCTATGGAATATCTATTATAGATAAACTTTGGAAGTACACGCTTGACTTTGGCATTGTCTTCTTTGAGTTCTTCTATCGCATAAACGAGCCTTACGCAGTTTTCTATATGTTGAATCGGAATCTGCGGACTCTTCTGGTGTTCTTTGCGAATGAGTTCACGAATCATCATTTCTCGTTGAATCGTTTTCTCCATTTCGCGTTTCTTTCGTAATATATTAAACATGTCTTATCGAAGTAAAAACTGTAGCCAATTCGTATCGACGTTGATTATAAGTGGTTTATCTTGCAAATAGTGTCTTTCTATATGTAGCCATATTGTATCGAATTGTAGAAAGACTTGTATCTGTAACATATTAAGTGCAGACTTCTGCCTCCTTTTTCCGTGACATCTGCGGATATTGGAGTTCTATATTGTACTTGTGGATGGCGCGAAACATAGAGGATTTTCCACACTTGGCTTTCTCGCATATTTCCCTGCCCTTAAAACCTGCGTTATACATGTTGATAATTATCTGGTCTTGTTTCAACTTCCTTAACTTATACAGGCTGGTATGTTTGTTCGACTCAACATCATTGTCAAGATAATCAACGCTGAAGACTTGTGCCGGTAACTTTATTATGGCTTGAATAGTGTTGCTTGCATCCTCGTTTGAAGAGTCAAAGTTATCGGCTATGCTCCTTATCCAAATTTTCAGCTTATTGCAGTACCTGACAAAGAATACAAAATCCCTGTAATTGGTGAAGGCATTGGATAATGAGATAAAGACAGCAGTATCTCCGCTTTCAAGGTTTGCAACGAATCTTTTCCATGCTTCACGTTCAGACTCATCTGAACCTTCAAAATGCACGGTTTGGCATTTTACACGACTCAACTTCTCGATACATTTTTGTCGTGTATCAAAGTTTGGAGTTTGTCGAACGTATGCTATTGATTTCATATCTAAATCTTGATGTTGTAATTTTCCTGCAAAATTACTTTAAAATATCCGAAATACCAAAACAAAACCCCTTTATTGCTTGATTTTGTGAAAAATTAAGCGTAATTGGTGCCAATTGGAACCAGTATCAAATATATTTCGTTAAGGTATCAATATATTGCGTTTTGATTTCTGTTTTTTGATAGCTTTTTATTACCTTTGCACATGTTTTTTAATAATCATAGTAGGTAAACATGAAATTTAGCCAAAGATTCCCCAAGAGAGTGTTACCGAGGTTATCGGTGTTACTCGTATTACCAATGTTACCATTTGTATCTTCTTGTTCCAGTGATGACCCACTCAATTTCAAGTCTGGTGATGATGCGCTCAATGTGTATCAGTCATACCTGAATGAAGTGAAAGCGATACCCACCACTAACACCAATGATTTTTGCAAGCAGATACAGAAGTTCAAAGAAACGACAGACACAGTGAGCCGTTATCTCAAAAAGGATTCTGTCTTTTTGAAGGACGCAGAGAAAGTGGCTCGCTTTAAGATCATCCATGATTCTCTCCGCTTTGAGATGGTACGCCTTACTGAAACGTGGCGATACTCATACGATGATGTCCTCTCAATAAAAGAAAAGACATCATCCTTCCATGAAGACAAGGAACTATCCGAAGCCGTTCATCAGATTGCCCCTTTCTTTCTTTCACTGGATAGCATCCCTACAATCAATGAAGATAAGGCGATGACCTTATCTCGCTACCGTAACTTTCTGAAGAATGTAAGAGAGAATGGAATCCAAAGCAAAAAGGATATGTTGGGCTTTATCAGTCAGGAGGACATTATCTTCCGGGGTTTCCTCAATCATCTTTATGAACTGGACAACGAACCTATCTCTGACATAACTGAAAACACAGAGAAAATCTGCAAAGACATCTTTCTTTCTGCTCGTGAAGGAAAGATTCCTGCACGAGACGTTATGATTTACATGTCTATGCGTACTGTTCGCCGACTTCTCCAGAACTCCGCTGTATGTGTGGCAGACATCAACAAGCAGCAGATGAAGTCCAAAGCCCAGGGTAATGCATACCTTTGGATGATTATCCAGCCATTCATCAGTATTGATCAGTTTGCTATTGCTACCCTAACACCTCAGGAACGTAGTAACTTCAACTATGTCATCAGGCAGCTTCCGAAATCTATACAGTTTGCAAAGACCTTCGACATCGACCAGAGGTCTTTGTCATACCTCCTCCCACAGCAATTACTTAAAATGTATGTTTTATCACTTTAATACTTTCTCATTATGATCGAACAAATCAAGACATTTATGGCGTTGGTTCCTCTCATGCTTCCCAAATTGGTTGATGAGAAGGTTCCTCAGGACGCAGAACTCACTGGAGATTCAGCTATCATGGACTTCAACCTTAAAGAACCCATGAACATCGGTATCATCATGGATATGATAGTAGAGCACATTGACCTGTTGCTCCTTTACCATGCCAGAGACAAACAGAGATCATTGGTTCACCATTGTTGTTTCTTCGTTTGTCCCAAGACCGAAGAATGTTTGTATAAACTCAACGTCTCGAGCAATAACCGAGGCGAGGTTCTTAATGTGATTGCTACCATCTATGCTGACCCAACTGTTTTTCAAGATGAACTGGAAGAAGACCTCCAGAGACATTCTGAGTCTTTTGACTTCATCCAGTCTATGACGGCCGTAGAAGTTGGTGAACTTTTCGCCACAATGGTATGACCTACGAGCAACTTGCCAATATCGCTGACATCATAAATAATAATAGCGCCACGTATTATGCCGTCATTCCACGTGTGCGAAAAACTTATATGCAGCAGGTAGGAACTACGCTCAAACAGACATCGTGTTTTGTTCTTACTATTATGGTAAGAGGCAAAACAAGGAATCATGTGACTCGAAACTTCTGGAAGGTCTATGAACACGACATGGATAAAACGATCGAGAAGATGAGACGTAAAGACGAG
Source organism: Clostridiales bacterium (assembly GCA_009774735.1). Lineage (GTDB taxonomy): Bacteria > Bacillota > Clostridia > Oscillospirales > Acutalibacteraceae > Eubacterium_R. Next base: position 65,614 of record VSOH01000306.1, on the reverse strand, counting down.
GGTATCGCACAGCGATATGACGAAAGCAAACTCACTGTCAGAGACGTTGAAGCCATCGTCAGGAGGTCAACATACTTTTCTCTGAAATTGAAGATGGTTCCTTACGGACTGGAGAATTTGCAATAAATTCTGCCATCTTCAAACCTCTGAAAGTATTTCAATGTTACTCGTGTTACTCATATTACTTGTATTACTCAAAAACCTTTTTTATGGTATCACTGATAATATCACTTATCATTACGGCAATGCTGCTTATAATACCAGCATTTGCCTACAGGAACAGCTCGAGACTCGCCATGTCTCTCTATCGTGGAATGGTCGAGACCGTCTGGTGCAAACATCTATTGGCTTACGTTCTTGCAGGATTCGTTATTGCCTACCATCTGTCGTTCTATCAGACTCACAGAACTGACATAGGCTTATATGTTTCCTCCGCTCTTATGTTCGCAACGCTTTCGAGTCGTTGGGTTCTTGTTGTTCTCAAAGCCATTCGTAGAAATGATGCATTCAGGAATGCACTGGCAGTAGCAGTTGTACTCACAGCTTTCGTTCCGCAATGCTTGTCATTGGCTGTCAGCTTTGCCTTCGTTTTGGAAATGGCATGTTTCTATCCAAGCAGATACATCAAGTTTGATCAGATGATAAACGGGACTTACGGCGAATCGAATCTTGTAGGTTCGTACTTCGCTTCTTGATTCGTCCGTCCGACTTTCGAAAAGTCTTCTTCCCTTTATTCAATCAAATCAACATCCCATTGTTTGAAACTAACGTAATTCGATATGGCACACCAGAAATTCAAAAACAAGAACCTTAAAAAATGTGCAGCAGATTCTCCGCTTGAAGTAACTTATTCCAAGAAAGAATCCGGCTCTTTCAAACTTCAAGAGGCATTGCTCATGTCGCTTGCCTTATTCACAGCAAAGGCATCTACGACTTTCGCTTCGGTTTATAAAACGCGAAACAAATTTCAGATGGCTTGTCTCAATTTCTCCAACAAAATCCAACGAGCTCGCTCTTGGATGTTGGAGGAAAGCGATAGACTGAAAAGAGAGGCAAAAACCAGTTAAGGGAGAGGGAGATTTTTCAAATCTCATAGCCTAATATGAGTTAACTTCTCTTAACAGAGAGTGAACTCCATTAGGCTGCCTCCTTTTCAAGGTTCCTTCGGGGAGCAAGCTCAGGCAGATTTCTAATGTAAAACTTAAAATTCACACTATGGCAGACAGAAAACAAGTAATGGATCTTCAACGAAATTCCGAAGGCATTTCAACCGCAGAAAGTAATGAACAACAACGCAACTGGAATGATGATAAGTGGAACATCAAGGCTTCTGACAGTCTTTCAAATTATGACCATTCGAGGTCGCATCTCAATTTTGAAATAACCAAAGGTGGCAAGGTTCAACCAATCGATAGAACCAAAACCATTACACAAAAAATGCAGGAGAACTTGGAGGCTCGTGGCATCAAGGATCCTAATGCTCGTCCTACTCTACGTAGAAGACAAAACACCATCGCTCAATTCATCTTCGGTGGAAGTTCAGAGCGTATGCTTGAAATAGCATTCGGCGACCAAGTAAAGGAGTTCAAAAAAGGGAATGACTATTCTCATCTTGAACGCTCCAAGGACGTTGAAGAGTGGGCAAAAGACGTGTATGATTTTGCAGCAAGACATTTTGGTGAGGATAATATCGTTAGTTTCTACGTTCATCTGGATGAAAAAAATCCGCACGTACACTGCACTGTAATTCCTGTGTACAAAGAAACAAACAAGATTTCATGGACGTCAGTATTTGGTAAAAACAAGGCTGAAGGTGCTAAAATCCTATCGGCTTTACATGATTCTCTGGAAGAGGAAGTTAATAGCAAATGGGGGCTCGAACGTGGTAGCAACATGGCTGAGACAAAAGCAAAACATCGTTCAACCGAGGAGTATAAGCGTGACCTTGTCAGAACAGTTGAAGAACTGGCTGACACGATTGACGGACTTCGGGAACAGATTCGTACCCTTGAACGCAAGGTGAAGAGCTTCACTACCATGATAGAAAACCTCCAGACGCGTAAAGAAGGTATTCGTGAGCAGATAGAACTTATCGCTTCACAGTTTGGTGATGGCGAGAAAGATGATGCTAAACTTGCCAAGAAGATTACAGAACTACGTGAGAAACTGGATGGTATCAATGAGAAGATTGACCTACGCCAACAGATGCTTGACGAAACTACCGAGCAACTTGACAATGCCAGAATCAAACTCGCAAGCATGATGCGACAGCATAACAACCTTGGTGATGTAGTTCGTGACAAGAATGATCTGGTGGCTACAAGAGCAGAGCGTGATGTGGCTCGTGCATACAACAATGCCGTAGCAGCATCCCTTGACCCATTACTGCAAAAACTTACTCCAGAACAGAAAGAACTGCTTGACTCTACAGGATTCACAGAACTCATGGAGAATGGTCAGAACATCATGAACTGCGCTATGCTTCTTGCCCTAAACTACGTAACTCAGGCAACGACATACGCTGAATCATGTGGTGGTGCTGGAGGATCCACCTCTGGCTGGGGACGTTCAAAGGATGACGATGATGAACTTTGGTGGCTCAAATGTGTAACAAAAGCCACAGAAATGACAAGTCCTGTTGGTAGTAAAAAAGCACGCAAGAGATAGCGCTTTTTCTTTCATGATTATATCAGTAACATTGATAACATCAGTAACATTATAAAATAATTAACATGCAATTTACAAAGTCATTTAAGATAGGACACGAAGCCTGGTGGATATGGATTATACCATTTATTGCTGGAGCTGTAGTTCTGTCTATTCTTTATGCGATGGGACTTAAAAGTTCGATATGTCTGTCTATAGGATTTATGGCGAACGTTCTTCTTGCCATCACATTCGTCACCATCTATGTGCTTATTCCATCTGTCAAACGAATTGTCGAAGGATTAAAAGTTAAGAAGCTTCGACAGGCTATGCAGGAGAGAATGAAAGCACATGATGGAAAGGTTATGAACAAAGAGCAGTTTGTCGAAATCTGCAATAAGTTTGTATCTGACCAGGACGATAATGAAGAGTTCCCATTTATAGGATATTCTGTTTACCTGCTTTTCAAGTTGAATAATATAGATGATGGAGAAAAGCCATCCATTGCTTCTCGATGCGCTGCCGTTGCTACTGATGGTTGGAATGTTGCAGGTGACATCGAAGCTAAACTAAAAGAAGACGGCGAGGAATGGGATGCAAATGCTTTTGATAGTTTTGCCACCTCTGGCTACCTCCAGATGTATGCATCAAAGGAGAATGTGACGGATGCTAAAGCCCTTCAACTTATTCGATGGACATACAACTTTGCCGCATCTATGCGAATCAAGTATCAGACAATGGATCAGTTCAGAGGAGCGTTTTTGAATGGCGACATGTACGATACTCAGATAGAGACATTATCAGAGGAAGCAGAAGACATCATAACTCATATCGGTGATGGCACTCTTGAAGACACAGAAAAAGCCAAGGACACTATGGAGGGTTTTAGAAACTTCTTCTCAGATTGTATCGCGCTTCTTGGCAACCAGAAAGTCAAGGATTTTGCTAATAACGAACCTGACGCTTTAGGATTCTTCTATGGTGGCTTGCTGACAAGCAGTATGACACAGGGTAAACTTGATGTAAATGATCTGGCCGATATTGATAGCGAGAAGGAGAAGAGCCTTCGCAATATTTTCAACCTCTACCTTCAGCATTTGGCAGGTTCCATAATCCTGGACCTGTACCAAAGATACCCAGAAGAGGGATTTGCAATTTATGTCTTTGGCATATACTGCAACCAAATCTTAGAAGGTGGACAGTTGATGCCATATACCCTAAACTACGATACTTTGGAGAAGGCAATACATGGTGACATTGCCTCAAAAGTAATGCTATTCAACAAGCCGGGGGTATAGTTTCCCGTAAAAGAATTAACCGCTGATATTAGGTTTTCGTTCCTATATCAGCGGTTATTTTCACTTTATGCCGTACCCAATCCTTTGGTAAGCCAGGCGTTCGTCGCCATTCTCAAGATGGATGATTCCACAATATTTGAAGCCATTCTGTTCAACGACATGCTGCATCGGTTTGTTGTCTCGATGAGTGTCTATGCGGATATTTGTGTAGTGGATGGATGCCCATTCAAATACAAGCTTTGCAATACCATGAACACTTTTGAGTGATGCCAGACGATGAATGACTGCATATCTTGCATCGTCATCAATCCATTTTCCATCGTAGATGTTCCTGTAAGTGGGTTCGCCTTTGTCAGACATAAAGAAGTATGCTACAGGTACTTTCTCACGGTTCTCAACTACATAGCCATTTCCGTAAGCCATGTCTTTCTGAAGTTGCTTAACCGATGGATAATCGCCTGTCCATTGATTCATGTTTCCAGATTCACGCATCTTCTCTTTCGCTTCAACAAATACAGCTTCTTGCAAAAGTGGTATCATGTTGCGTTTTGCCTCTCGGATGACAAAGGGCGATGTGGCGATTGAAAATATGCGGTCGGCATTTTCCTTGCAGACCCATTCAACGGTAGCTTTAAGCTTGACCAGTAAGTCGTTCGCTTTCTGTGGATGTTGTATAAGGTCTTCTTTTTCTGATCTGGTGAGGTTCTTAATCCTTGATTCCAGACGCATGGAAACCATAGAACTATCAGTAACCCATAGAGCCATTAGTTCCACAACCTGATGACTGCGGGTATATTTGGCGCATTTGGAATCATGGAAATAATGCTCCCTCAAACGCCTTATTATATCCTTCGCATAGCCGGTGTAAAAACTCCCGTCCTCACACCTTACTATGTATGTGTATCTATTAGGATTGTTAATCATATCACAATTATCTGTGCATTATGGTCACTTATGTTCCTTTCCCAACTTCCAATCATGTAGGCGAAAAGTGGAATGTTTGTGAACGTGTAATCTAAAAAGAAAGGTCGATTCTCATCATAGTGATGATGGAATGTCGAGCAAGTTTCTTTGCCGAACTCTTCTTGTGTACGCTTGTGATACTCGCTATGCAACCCAAGTGATGTCATGTAAATTATACATTGCTCAAAGGTTCCTGTCTTTTGGCTTACTCCTTTTTGCCCAATGTAACAGTTGAAGTCGCCTGTAACGATGGTATCGTACTGTTGAATCAGAGGAGTGTATTCTTTCAGAGCTTCCAACAATATCTGAGGATAGGTCTTGTCGGTCTTGTAAACTGTAGGCCATGAAGCGAGTAGAAACCATTCTTTTTCACCATCGCTAACGATGAGAGGCTGCATATACTTGTGCTTCCATTCCTCATTCTTTCTTATGCGGCACTTCTTTTGCTTCCAGATGATTGCCATTCCCTTATTGGGCAACTCATCTTCACCGCTCCACAACATTTCGTAGTCATCAGGAATAGATATTAGTGGCTTGTTAGCACATTCCAGCAATATCATTATATCAGCACCCTTTGCAATGACGGCATCAAGCTTTGCCTGAGTGCATTGGTTTATGTTATAAGTAAGTATATTCATCGTCTCTTATTCTTTTATATTCCAAGAGACGCAGTTCAATGCGCCACCTTTTCTCACTATACCATCTACCTCTACTGGCACTATCTTACAACTGCCGTATATTTCCTGCAACTGTTCGACAGCCATAGCGTCACTGGCAATGCCCATCTGGGGAACGAAGATGATATTGCCGACACGAAGGAAGTTGATGTGCGCCCAACTCTTAACTCTTGCATTCTCGCCATAATGCAACTCGCTGATTCGACTGAAATGTGGTTCAAGAGCTTTGACGATTTCCGTGCGCAACGGTTCATCAAAGTCAGCATAATGATTTATCACTACATGTCCAGGTTCTACATAGCGAACCATTCCGTCAGAATGACCGTATTTCTCTGCCGTGTCCCATGGGATTATGATAAGGTCACAGGCAAAGACTTCTTCTATGTATTCCTTAAACGCGTCACGCTCTTTATCCTTGTTCTCAACAAACAATTTGTCAGTCATGATTATCTTGTCACCACACTTTATGATATTTCCTCCATCAATGACGGCATCAAGCACTGTGAGGTACTTGCGACTGAAATCATAACATGCACGCACGTTACGAGTAATATAGTCTTGTTCGTCTTTAAGATAGTTGGGGTTGTATTCGTAGCTCATAAACGAATGTTGTCCTTTCTGTATAGGCATAAAATCTCTTGCCCAAATATCCTTTGTGCCAGGCATCAGTCCGTAGGCAACACCATACTTCTTTAGTGCTGCTTCTATGTTTCCCCAACATTTGTATGCTTTCAAATGTTCTGAGAAATACACTTTATTTGTCTGCTCGTCTGTGATCATACTGGATAAACTCTGGTTCCGTCAATAAATCCACCTTCATCTGTCTGAACGGCATCATCGTACTTGACTAACTTCAAGTCCTTGATAACATGGTACACTCCCTTGACCTTCTTTTCAAATATCTGCATTCGTGGAGTTTCCCATTGTGCTGAAGGTATGGTACGGAAGTACCTAAATTCATTCTTCCTTTCTTCATCAAGCTTTATACGGACTCTTCTTTGTTTGTAAATTGCAAATTCTGAGTCTATTTCCGAAGCACATAATTCTGGAAACTCCAATGAATTGTTGAATAGTTCAAAGCAGCATCGTTGGGCTCCGCCTATAATTCCAACCAGTTTATCATCATCATATTTTTCGACTCCTCTGATAAGTATTCCTCCAAACTCTATGAGTTCGTTTCCTTCTCTCTTGGTTTGGAATGCTATATCCAATCCGCTCTTATGGAAGAACCATTGCCCAGCAACACAATCACGATTGTATGTTGGCCAGTCATCGGTTTCCTGATTGTAGAGATAGAATTCTAATTCTACAATCCTATATCTTACGTGACGTGTTCCGAAACTATCAGCTTCAACTTTCTTGATTACAAAGTTTCGCATCAAACTTATAGCAATATCGTCGAAATCGTTTTGCTTCGGATTCTTCAACGTATTTAACAACTTATCTATTGTCTTTATCTCCATATCGGATCTTTCTTTATCGTGAATCTGTTTTGATAATGACCAAACTAATCATCTAAATCCTCAAAAAATTGCTTGTAAATGGCACAAGCTATCTCGGATGACTTATCTGTTGAATCTGTCCAGGCACGGTTCTCGTGCATGTGACGAACCACGTCTTTGCCTGTGGCTTTGTAATTTGGGGTGAAGTTTCGCTGTATGCCTTCTATCTGGTCAATGTCACCTTGTATCGTTTGCAAGGCTTCCTCTTGGTTGTCGCCCAGCATATCACGAGAGACGTAGGTACAATGCTTTGTTACACCTCGTTCTCTATCCCAACGGCAGAGAGTTACGCCATTGCGAGAAGCGTATGCTATCTGTCTGTCTTTCTCTGATTCGTAAATCTTCACCACATTCCTGTTCTCCATGAAGAAACGAGTGATGATATTCGGCATAACAAAGGGAATACCTTCACGTTCCGCATACCTCTTGAAGAAATGAGCCGAGTACGCATCTGTGGTGTCTGTCAGATCTTCGCTGATGACGTAGTACCACTTCTGTTTGCCATGGTCAACCTCTGCCAGCAAGATACACCCCTGCACACCTTCGTATTGTGACATACAAAGGATGTAGGATTGGTTTGTATCTTTATGGAAGAACTTACGGGTCATTACCACTCTACCCTTGGGTAGTTTGCGGCATGACTTGAAGAACTTCTGGGTACAAGCCTTCACAACAGATGATTCTTCAGCGACTTTCCACATCTGTTGGTTGATTTCAACCTTGTTCATGCTTGCTGTAATCATACAAATATACCAGTATGGGTTATTCCTCTCCAGTCAACAACTTTACATACTCCTTGACGGTGGCATTGGTTTTGAGTTCTGGCTCATTATTGATTGCATCTTCTAGTTTCTTGACCATTGAGAGGTAGCTCAAATAGGTCTGCTCAGAAAATAATGATATACGTTCATCATCCTCACAGCTGTCTGCCGTGATGTAATTCATGAAGTTTTCATCATACTCCTTGTACTTGGCTCTTGATGCCACCTTCAGGCGCACCAACTTTGAGATGTTATCTTCGAGGAAGATTAGTATCTCCTCATGATCAGGTAAAAAATTATTGTTCATTTGTATATTGTCTATATTGTGAATATCGGATAGAAGCTTGCCTGCGTTCATCACTCTTCATCTTCACTCTGCCATTGCATTTCTGCAAACGTTCTTTTTAGTTCGTATGCTTGCATTTCCACAGATGAATATGGTATTAAATGCTCGACTTTAAGGGTAAAGGCAGCGGTGAGTCCACGCATGGTGAATCCTTCTTGTGTGGTTAGATCCTTCACGAGATAGTTCATCCTATCCTTGTTCATTTCAACGATTTCCCTGGCTCCAATATATTTGACAGGAATGTTGTGATCGTCGAATGCTTTGGTGCGAGGATGTTTCTTTCTAACTGCATTCATGAGCGATGCAAACAGTACAACGTCTGCTTCCGAGGCATATTCTGGAACTGCAAACGTCAGTGAGTTCAACTCTACACTATGTAGAACAAAAACACCTGTCGATGACAGTTCCTTGCGGAAGACAACAGCACAGGTCTCATTCTTTAGTCTGTCATCAGCAACAACCTTCAGTCCATAGTGTACGCAATGTGGATTATCAGGTATGCCGTCCTTGTAAAGTAGTTCAAGTATCTTCATGACATTGAACTTCTTCGGTAGTCCTTCGATTATTGTTCTTTCGTATTTCATATTTACCTAGTCTATTTCGATGTGCAACTTGTGCCTTTTGATGTTTTGCCTGTTGCCCGATTAGTACACTTTTCGACCTCAATAGCGAATGCTTTTGCTATGCCAAGCAAGTTACCAGCAAGTTAAACTATAGTAAATTCAATGCTGAATATCAGATGTTTATGCTATTGTTTTGTTTTTTGTTGTTGTCCCAAGCATGTTACTGGCAAGTTACAGGCAAGTTAAATTATTATGCCCATATCGGGATATACCGCATGTAGCGTGGAGCTGTATTAGGATCAAGTACCTTGACGAGATTGTGGTTTATTGCTTCTTTGATTAGTCTTGATGAACTTCCAGATGATGTTTCTGGTAATCCAAATCTGTCTCGCAAAGACTTGTTTGTCAATGCCTCTCCTTGAATGTACATCAGACAAGCATGTAGATAACAAGACCAGACTTTATCATCCATAGGAATGTTGCCAAACTCCATCTCTGAGAATAATGTTACTTTGGTGTTCTCTTGAAAAACCTCAATACGAGGGGCAGGAAGGAACTGAGCTTCACATGCCAGTACCATTCTGTCCCAACCGCGACCGAGTTCTTCACACATCTTCAATCTACGCATTAAAGATGCTAGTTTCTCGTTCCTTGATTTAGGAGGATTATCAATGATTCGTAATACATCGACTAATGGAGTGCCGGGATTGGTCACTTCAATACGATTGTCGAAGATTTCAACCACAGGAGCGGCTCCTGTCACATATAGGTCTTGGTGTATGAGACTATTCGCAATAGCTTCTCTTACAGAAGGTAAAGGAAATTTGCTATTTGTTGATAATTGTACTTTGTTCACGTCCTCCACGCTTGGTAGCAAGGCATTTACATAGCGCACTATATTCTCGAATGCTACCGCATATCCTTGACGAAAAGACTCCTCCTTTTGTATCAGTAATCGGTTTATGCCCTTGTACTGTACCACACGCATTGCCTTTCTTCCAAGACGTCCAAATTCGTTTAGGTCTTTGGCAAACAGGATTGCGCCAAGATTTGTAATTGAATACAAACCATTGTCTTGCTTGCAAATGATACCGTCTTCACATAGATAATGAGCAACAGCATCCAATTCTGTAGGTTGTGGTATGTTGAGCAAGGTAAAATACGCATCTACTTGCAATGATCGGATAATATCTTCATATCTTTGATCTGTCTTCACGCAAACATCCTCAAACTGCGCATGGCGTAATTTATCCCACAGTTGAGCTCGGAACACAGGGAACTCATGTAGTTTCTTTGTATAACTACCACTACGGATATAATCAACCTTTTGGAAAGATACAGGTTCATTGAGTGCTTTGTGAATACGAATCAACTCCACATGCTTGCCTTCAATGTCTGTGTCATAGTATTCAAAATCAGCATTTTTAGAGAGTAAGTAACGCAGCCAGTTCTCCAGCTCCTGTTCTCCCTTTTTCTCTAACTGCAGTCGAACTTTAGTGCCAATGATTTCATGCGTAGTGTCATCTACGCCCCAAATCATATACGCATAGTCGCGATCGTTCAGAGTCGCACTGTTGGCAAGAGCGCTAATATCTTCTCCAACCATGGTAGGCTCACAGTTGTTATGCTTAAACTCTACCCATCCTACTTCTTTGGGCAGTTTACAAAGTTCTTTAACCAAAAGGTCTATGTTTCCTATCATATTATTTCTATTTTTCTTTTTATTGCGTATCAGCAGTATCTTCCTCCGTTAAGTAAAGTTCTGGTTGCGGATAGTTTACAGGAATATACTGCCACTTGAAAGGCAAATCCATCGTGCCAAGTTCTTCACTGTGCTTATCCATCAATCCGTGTTCAATGCTGTAAAGGTAGATATTCTTTAGATAATGGACAAGTACATTGATTGGTGGCCATTCCTTCCGAACTTCTGCATACCATTCAAACAAGTCCATATTGCCTTTGCTGGAGTTACAGGTCTTACACACCATGATGATGTTGTCCATATCATTGTCACCACCTTTGCTTCGGGGAAAGACATGATCCTTTGTCAACTTAGAAGGTCCCATCTCTTTACCACAGTACCAGCAATAGTTATTCTGTTGTATCTTAGCCACATTGAACTCCAGAAGGTCATGGATGTTCCAACGCCCTTCTTTGTATGCCTTGAATGCCTTTGCACGTATCATGAAACATGTGCGGTCGTACTTTTTCTTACCAGCATTTATGGCATAATGAAGCATTTGCAAGTTTGCGTAAGACCAGTAAAGGTATTCACCGAAGTTCTCGTATGTACGTTCCTTCTTTGCCATATCTATTCAGGTTTGCCTTCTTCAATCTTTAACCCAAGAGAATAGTAATCTGAGATTCGACGTAGGTCATCAGCCTTGGTGTTGTTGCTGATATTACTATAAATGTACCAACCATCACACTCATGCTGCCATACACGACCGGGGATTGCTTCTCTCTTGCTCTTGCTCACAAGATTAAAGCCACCACCATGCTCTATTCCAACTTGTGGGATTCGGTCAAGACCTATTTTACGGAGAGCGTTGATAAACGTATCTATCGCAGCACGATTCCAGATGACAGTGCCATCTGGAAATATCACTCTCATTCCTTTTGTTGGATTATCTACATGCTTCGTTGGCTCATGAGGCTCCACCGCGTCTGGCTTAGTTATGCTTTTAACAGGAGTACTGCTTTTCGGAGTCAGCTGTTTAGCATCAACTATCTCACTAATCTTTGTCTTGCGTGAGAGGGCAACGCTTATAGGTTCACCTGGATGATATTCAACAACGAGTACGAGATCACGCTGAATCTCGTTCAGCAATGGCTCTATGTTTTGGCTTAATGAAGGCAGAATCTCTTCCTTAATGATTTTCTCTTCAAGATTATCAGCAGCTTTAAGCAACTTTTCATCTACTGGGAGATTCATGTCTCTCAGCGACTTCAATGTTGTGTATAATTCTTTTAATGTAGCCATATATTTATGCGTTAGAACCTTCAACAATTGTGATTTCTTCCTCTGTTAATCCGTAGAGCTGATACACGAGGCGGTCGATTTCTCGCTCTTCAGCGGAGGTGTCTGCTTGGGAATTTAGACGCTTGATTTCTGTTATCTTTTTGCTTATTTCAGAAATAGCATTAGTTTCGCCTTTATAAATAGGCAATTGTTCCACAGTGTATTTTAACCATCGATTCGTTCCAACTCCAGATGTAGTTCCTAAGCATGTTCTAAAATACCATAGTATAAGTTTAGAATTTAATATACCTAATATTGAATATAGGTTATCACCTGTGATAAAAAACACAGTATTGAGTGGCATTTCGTCTTCACTATATGAAAACCTCGACTCATCACACAAATCTAGCCAAACAATCTTAGGCTTAATAAATTCTTGCCAAAAATTTGCACCCCATCGTTGCAAAGCGTACCATTCATACCTTATACCAGTTTCTGCTTTGTTACGAGCTGAAAGTTGTTTTTTTGTAAGACGTAATATACTTATATAATGTTGGATATTCGTCTGCAAACATAGTTTCAGCTTTAATTGATGTACCTTCAATAGATGTGTCAAAATGGAGAGGAAAATGCCAAGGAATCCATATAACCCATAATCCAGACCAGTTATAATAATAGTGTTTTAGGTCTCTTCCTCTTAGAGTTTTATGAAATAGTTTCTCTGTTTTTGATTTCTCCTCTTCGTCTTTACATGATTGTAGAATTTCGTCTTTTTTTTCAGTGGTTACACAATAAGCATCGTTGAATCCTGTTGTTAAACCTCTGAACATTTTAACATTCCAATCCGACAATTTTGTTCCCTTGCGTTCAATCTTCGTTTTGAGCTTATTTTCTGATGGTGACATAATTATCCAAGAATCATCAGAATTAAATGCCATATATGAATGATTTTCTTCTATGTATTTGTCTAGATTTGGCAAAATCTCCTCTACATTCCCATTACCTGATACACATTTTGTGTGCTGAGAATTTCTATCTTTAGAGATTAGTATTATATTTGTTTCAACAGTTGCGCTATCAAGAATCTGCATTCCTGTGAAATCAACTAAAAGCAAAGGATTTGTTTTTTTACTAAAGAAAGAACGTGTTTTCTCTCCGTAAGAAGCTCTCATCCATGTGTTTGAAGTAATATAACACAAGTTACCACTATTCTTCAGAATTGAGAATCCAAACTCATAAAATAAAGAATAGATGTCACCTGTTTTTACAAAGGTTTCAAAACCTTTGTTGTTGTAATAGTGACCAAGTTTTCCATTGTCGGCTTGCAACTGTATATACGGTGGATTACCAATCACAATATCAAAGCCCCCAGAACCTTTAATTGGCTTTCCTTTGGCATCCTTCTTATCTGCAAGAACATCGTTAAACCATGTGTGCCAAAGGAAGAACTCCTGATTGTTGCGAAGATTAAGCGCATCAATGGCAGCACACACCTCAGGATTGCCCAAGGTCTTTGCCTTGACCATTGACTTTACAGCATTGTCTATGCTTTTGAGTATCTCAGCTTTTTCGTCATGATCTTCCTTCTCAAAGTACGAGAACATGTGCTCTTTGAGGAGCATTCGAGCGGTTGTCTCTTCGTCGAATGCCAACATCATCTGGCGGCTACTGTCGTAGATGTCATCGAGAGGAACACCCATATACTGCTCCAAGAGAGAGTTGCCCTGCATAATCTTGAAGTCCATGTTAGGCAAAGCATGAGGTGTCTGTTCATCGATGATAAGCGATAGCCAGAAACGGAGGCGTGCAATGTCAACAGCTCCCTTTTCGATGTCCACACCATAGATGGAGTTCTGAATGATGTCCTTCTTAATATCGGCAGGTGTTTTACCCTCCTCATTGCCCTCAATCGCCATACGGCAATCAAAGAGTTCCTTCAGTAAGCCCATAGGGAATGCACCCGAACCAATGGCAGGGTCACAAATCTTTACCTCACGAAGTTTCTTGTCTACCTTGAATACATCAGCTGGTTTCAGTTCGCTCACCTCGTGATTAGTAACGAAGTTGCGGAACGAAGCTTTGGTGTCCTCGTCCTCGATGTCCGTCTGAAGGTAAGCTATCAGCGACTCACGACACATGTATTGCACAATCTCCTTTGGCGTGTAGAATGCGCCTTTGTCTTTGTTGTCTTCAAGCAAGTTCTCGAACACACGTCCAAGCATCTCAGGGTCAACACCCACCTCCGCATCATCAGGATCATTCTCGTCGATGGTGAAGTTGTAGGCAGAGAAGAAATCAAGCATGTCTGCCATGTACTTAGCAGGAAGTGGGAACTGTGTATTATCTTCTGCATCCATCTCAAAGAGACCTCCATTGAGGTAAGGCACCTTGATGCCTGAACCAAGTACAGCATTGGCAAGATCCTCCTCACGACGATTATTGATGTCGTAGAAGAGTGGTTCAAGGACGGTGTCAATAAATGTGTCCTGGTTCTCACACTTATCAAACAGGTGCTGGATAAACTCCTTGTCACCCTGCGTCCATGACTCATCACCAACAGGTACACCAAGCCATCCCTTTTTCTGGATGAACTGGAGGAATACAAGGCGACCCATGAGCTTCTTCACATAGTCACGGACAGCCTTTTCAGGGTCAGCAAACTGAGCGAACTGCTGCATGATGAACTCGTTAGGCTCGTGTTCCTGTTTCTCTTCCCATTTTCCACCAACTTTCACCATGCGTTTGCCGGTGACGTAGCAGACAATATCTGCATAGTTAGAGCGATACTCATCGAAGAACTCCTTGCTGACGCTTTCCACTGAGAAAGCATCGGTAATGTCCTCGATGGCAATCTTACCACTCTTTCTGAAAAGTGTCTGGAAACGAAGGGCAGCTGTCTTGCACGACTGACCGCGACCGAGCAGATAGGTGTAACGCTTGGCGCTGGTGCTATCCTCACGATTCTTACCGATAAAGCAGTAGCTGAAACGCCACTCCCACGTCTCATCAGCATAGTGGAAAAGCATGAATGCACCCGTCTGATTGGTCATCTCGCTGTTGCGACGAATGATTTCCTGAATGCCCTTACGGTTGCGTCCTATATGCTTGCGACTGCCTACCGTGATGTCATAGACGTGGATAGGGATGCCATTGGAGGTATTGACACGTCCGAGTTTGAGCAGACGAATGACATTGCTTTCTGCTGCCAACTTGCGGAAATCCTCATCGTGGCTACTTGTGATAAGGTTGAAATCCTCAATGTCTTCGGGATAGTCAATCATGTCCTGAAGGTCAGCATCAGGACGAAAGGCAGAGCCGAAGATGGGTTTTATGATCGTTTCGATGAACGAAGCGAAACCAGGATAATCGCTGCTGAGATATTCTTGAAACTGTATCATTGTTGTAGTGTAGTTTTATCGGTAAAGAGCCATCACAATTTCACCCTTGCCGTATGCATCCTGCAACTGCATGTCGAGGTTGTGAAGTTTGCCCTGTATGTAGTTTTCTATTTCTTCGATAGTGAGAGGTAACAGTTGTGGTTCCACAATTTGCAGGTATTCGCCTATCTTAAGGATGCTTCTGCAAATATCCACATTGCCCTTATCTATCAGTTCGCGAGCATCAGAGAGACATGACTTGGTAGTGTCGGAGAGATTTGTATAACGACTCTGTATTGCCACCAAGATGTTACGGGCATCGTCCATCTTGTGCTGTAGAGGACGCAGACGCATGTTGTTGAACTCGCGTCTGAATGTGCGTTCAGCCTTGCGCTTCTGCTCCTCGCTATCAGCAGGAAGTTCTGTTGCTACGGCTTCTTCAGAAGTACGGAAGTGGTCGAACATGTCTGTGAGAGATAGCATCTGCTTGCTGCCGTCTGCTCCCAAAGAAACGTACATGCCACGAGTTGCCTTGTTGCGAATGAGGAAAAGGGATTCGTGTGGTGCAGCATCTGTTGCAACTTCAAGACCTTCTGCCTTGTTGAGAATTGCGTCATAACGCTTCGGATGTGCAGTCTTGTATGCCTTGAGTTCGCTGATGTACTTCATCATTGGTGACTCCTCACCGTCAACCATCTTGTTAAGGTCGAGCTCATAGTGAGCCACCTCCTCATTATCTGTAAACACCTGTGCATCTTCACCAAAGAGTGTGTGGAATGACTGTATCTTGGTGTAGGCGCGATTGACAAGACGAATCTTATCATCGCCCTCCGCACTTGGCATGAAGTTATAGACATAAACCTGTTCTGCCTCAGAACCGATACGGTTGACACGACCTATGCGCTGCATCAGACGTGTGGCATTCCATGGAGTGTCGTAGTTGATGATAGTGTAAGCACGATGCAGGTTGATACCCTCTGCCAGTACATCGGTGGTAATGATTACCTGGTAGTCATTGCGATGTTCGCCTTTGTAGTTGGCATCAAAGTTCTCCTGTATCTTCTGCTGCTTGTCGTTGCGGTCTTTTGCCGTAACTGTGAGTACAGAGAAATCTTCGTCCCTTACAACACGCTCTATGCTGCGGAGTGTATCTACTGACTCGGTGAAGATGACCAGTTTCTTGTTAGGCTCATTCTCAGGAAGGAGTTTGCGCAAAGACTTACGGAATACCTTCTTCTTTGGATCCTCCACATCTTTCCACTTCATGACGTAGCTCTGCAAGAGGTCACGGTCGCGCTCCAACTTTTCGATATACTCAGGATTGAAGTCTGCTTGGGTGTATTCGCGATTGCTCTGTTTCTGGTTACGACCTTCATCATTCAGTTTCTGAATCTTCTTTCGGATAGCTTCGGCACGATCAGCAAATGTTCGGTCGGGATAGGCTTCGAGGTCAAACTCTGCGTTGACATTTATCTGCGGACAGATGAAGATGCAGTCATGATTCCACATATCAATCATGTTCTTGGTGTATTGCAGCAGGTTGCCAAGTGACTCCTTGAATGCATCGAACGAACTCTCAAGACGTTTTACAAGTAATACCTGCATAATCTTTGCTAACTGGTCAGCCACACGTTCTACCTCAATGTTACGACCTTCGTAGAGCTTACGATGCGTTGTGTCGTTAAGGTACTCAATTGCACGATAACGGAAATACCCCAAACGTTTGCTGACAGCCATTTCCTCATCTGGGTTGATGAAGTTCATCGTGCTGGCAAAGAGCTCGGGCAGATTGCCGGAGAGTACGTATTTCAAACTCTCAGGGGCTGCTACAGATGGGAACTTCAATAGAGGTTCGCCATTCTGCTTGCTATAGTGATTCTTGACATCGGTACGTGTGCGACGAACAAGAATGTCTTCTAGTATGTACTTGCGGATTTCTGTAGAGATTTCCTTTAGCAACGACTTGCGCTCATCGTCTGTACGTGGAATGTAGTCTTCGGACTTTGGGTCGTTATACTTTGGAGAGATAAGTTCGGTGTAACGACCATTCACATCTGCAAAGAACGACTCGATGTTGCCGCCATTTGCCTTGCGAAGTGTACTGTCGGTGTGATTGCGCTCAAAGAGATAGATTTGGTTCTTCAAATCCTCCGGGCGATTGTTTTGAGGTGTGGCACTCAGCAAACCAATGTATGGATAGTTGCCAGTGTTCTCCCAGATATTGCTGATGAGCGTGTCGATGTTCTTGTACATCGAGGTGCTACTGTTGCGGAACTTGTGGCTTTCGTCAATGACTATCAAACCATAGTTCTTCTGTTGTAGCTCTGTCTCGAAGCTGCCAGAATCACAGTCATCGTCATCGTTTTCGTCATCGTCTATAAGTTTGCCTATACTGCCAGTAGTTATGAAGTCAATGTGCGAAGCGATCTTGTCCTCACGGTCTTTGTCAAATTCCTCAATTGTGTCAATCCAGCCTTTTTTGATGGCAGGTGGCGTGACAATTAGCACCTGATGTTCTCGGTCATCTTTGTCGGGCACACTGAGGAAATGCTTAATGAGCATAGTGCCTACTACTGTTTTACCAAGACCTACAACGTCGGCAAGCATGAATCCTCCGTGTTCCTGCATGATACCATAGCATTGCTTTACAGCATCTGTTTGGTACTGAAGGAGGTCAAAATGTTTGGGCAGATAGCTTTCGACCTGATGGGTCATGTCAATGTCAACAATATCGTTGAACTTGTATTGTAGCAGCTTGATATACAATTCGTATGGTGTAAGAGGTGCGTCTGCATCCTCTTCCGGCTCTGGCTCAGGAATAGTAATCTCGGGTGCCATTTGCGACTGTGTGATTTGCAAGAGGAACTCTTCCTCCCAAGTCACAGAATCCTGCCACTTCTCGTTGAACCACATAAGATGGGTGCGGTCTTTCTTGAACTCAGGATCGAGCGAGATAACATCACGGGCATTGATTTCAAGCGTGTTTAACTCTGAGTTACCTTCCATGCCACGCTGAGTGAAATTTGTGCTACCGATGATACCATAACCTACAGGACATTCCTCTTCGTTGTCGTAGCCTTTGAAGATGAAACACTTGGAGTGCAGGAACTGATCTTTCAGTTCTCCTTCAGGACGGTAAATTTGAATCTGAAACTTCTCATCGTCCTTGTCTTTAAGGTTATCAACGAGCAACTGAACCGTCTTGACATACTGCTCCTGAGCCGCAAACTTGTCTAGGTCAACACGCCATGCTTGTTCTTGCTTATCGTAGCGTCCTTTGGTGAAGCTTTCTGTATCGCCGGAATAGAGGTAAGGGTCTTTGCCAATAAGCAGACGGAATTTTGCACCCTCACGTTGGAGGAACTCTGCAAGTTCATCATACACAAGGGCTGTACCTCTCAAATCCCAGAAGCCTGTAGCGATACAGACCTCTGTGATGTTCGTATCTTTAAGACACTGCTTGAGGACTTCGGTCATATTGTAGCCTTCAGGCGAGTTGTCGATGAGTGTTCGTCTTAGTTTCATAAACCAATAGTTTTATTTCTTGTCATTCCACCTTCAACCCTTCCAACAATTCTTCGTTGAAGTACTTTATCCATGCTTCGTACACGTCTTGTGCTGATTGCATGGTGCCGACGAGGAATCCGGGAGTTTGCTTGAACTCGGATAAGCCTCGGTAGTAGTACATCTTGTGCTCATTGTCGATGACGAATGGCATGATGCCATGACGGAGGCATTCGCGGAAAAGAATGAGGCGACCGACACGTCCGTTGCCATCCTGGAATGGGTGGATGCTCTCGAAGCGCCAATGGTATTCAGCGAGGGTGTGGATGGTTATGTCCTTCTGAGCATGATACCATTCTTGCAGCGATTGCATCTCCTGGGCAACAACAGCTGGTTTGCAGGTTTCGCGGCCACCAACTTCGTTTGCCAGTTTCTTGTAGTCACCCACATTGAAGTACGATTTCTGTGCATCGGCAGTACCAGTTTTGAGGATGCGATGGAACTCCTTGATGACAGCTTCTGTCAAAGGCTCTTCGATGGTGCGGAGGAGGTAGTCGAAAGCAACGAAGTGGTTGGTTGTCTCGATGATGTCATCCACAGGCACGGCTTCCTGATCCTTGAAGCCGATTGTGCGTGTCTCAAAGATGTAGCGTGTCTGCTCCTCGGTCAGCTTCGAGCCTTCAATGCGATTACTGTTGTAGGCGAGCTGCACCTGAGTCTTATGGTAGAGTCCTCCCTTGCGATGTGCCTGCTGCTCATCAATGAGGAATGTTGTGAGTTTGTTCATTGTTTTCAATCGTTCTTTATTTCTTCTCGTTCTCGCCAAATCTCTTCAGCCAGATACTTGTCGCTTCGGCAATGAAGGTCGGCAATTCCTTCTTCGAGGAGAGGAAGTAGCGGAGAGTTGTAGAAAATGTCCATAGCTTCTTCAAGACTCACGCTGTGCATCTCGCTAATCTCATTGATGATACGAGCGTACTTTGCTTCGAGGATGGCGTGGAAGGCTTCATCGTGCATTGGGTTCATAGGCGTTGAGAACTTTTGAAGGTTAGACTTTCGTTGAGTACCTGCTGTGAGCGGATGCAAATCTGGTTGTTGGGTTCCTCAAAGATAAGGCGGCGAAGACATTCTTCCTTTGAGATGTCACCTGCGAAATAGAGGTCAACAGTACGGAACACCTTGTCATTGGCAATACCGCCGATGACAATATCATAGTCACCGACAACTCTACCTTGGCGACATTCTGTCACGAAGTCGAGCCACACTTCATCGTAACGCTTGAACTCAATAATCTTCCATTGAGAAAGGTCATCTGCAAGTTCGTAGATGTTGAGAATTGCTTCTTTGCCACGATTAGTAAAACGTGCTCCATATTTCACCGCCTGTTCTTGCAAAGTGGTGACATAGAATCCTGGACCGAAATCAAGGAAAGCACGGCTATGTGTAGTGTCGGGAGACTCCACGACAACGGTTGATGCGTGATATACTTCCATTATGCCAGCACTCCTTTCTCCCTCATGTATTCGGTGAGGTCTTCCATCAGATACTCTTTACCAAAGGTGTGGAGCACATCGTAGCTTGGCACGATGTAGCCGGTCAGAATACCAGACTGTTTGAGGCGGCGATACACCTCAACGGCACTCATATTCAATCGGCGTGAGAGATTGCCGATGCAGTATGTTACGAAATCTATGTTATTGCAACTCATATCGTAATGTTTTTACTGTGACTGTTTGATTTAATCCTCAGACGTTTCCTTGATGATTGGGTCTGGAACAGCCTCAATGCGTACAAGGTCGTTAAGATCAACTTTGAGTAGCTTAGAGATAGTAATCATCATCTCAAGAGAGGGCTGACAAGCATTAGTACACCACTTGCTAACTGTGGCTGGGTCTTTACCTAATTGTTCTGCAAGCCACTTGTTTGTCTTGCCGTTGTCAACCAAAGCTGTTTTTATGCGATTGAGTTTTCTATCCATTGCGACACATTATTTATTTTTATTGTGTGCAAATTTAATATTTTTTTTCGAGAAAATTGAGAATTACGCAATAAAAATGTCATTTGTCTGCTGATTTTTGTTGACGGAGGCACGAAAAACGTGTGTTTTCTGCTATTTTTGAACTTTTATGATGGCTTTGTCTTGTATTTGGATGTAATTAAAGCGAAAAAAGCCCCACTTTAGGCTTAACCTAAGGTGAGGCAATCATGTAATGAAGAAGAATGTTTAGAGCGTCTTGCTGAGAGTGAATCCGCAGTAGTCAGGATGGAATACAACCTTCTGATTGTAATCGAGATCATCCTCTGTGTAGGTAGCATCTGATGGAACGTAGAACACATTGGTTCCTTCTTCACGAGTATTGCAACCCATACTTGCGGTTGAGTTGATACTTGACCAAGCGTTGTAGTCAGCCTCCAAAGTACCAAAGTCGGGTAACTCGGTTGAATAATACTTAATGGTAGAGAGGTTCTTGCAGCCCCAGAATACTGCATAATGGCCGTCGAACTTAGCTTTACCACGGAAAATGGCAGTCTTCAGAGAAGTCTTTGCAGGAAGAATGTTGTCATTCCAACGAGTCTGGTCACCCTGTCGAAAAGCATTCAAACCAACGATACAGTTTGCAGGGATACTTACTGTTTCAAGGTTATTGCACTGAGCAAAAGCAAGTTCTCCGATTTCTTCCAAACCATCAGGAAGATAGAGGTCGGTGATGAAACCGCTACCAGCAAATGCATTCTTGCCAATCTTCTTCAAACCTTTTGGAAGATGAAGCTCTGTTGCAGCGGAACCACACCACCAACCATTCTGGTAGCCAAAGGCTTTCTCTTCAATCTCCTGAAGACCCTCAGAGAAGTTGATGTCAGTAAGCACACGGCAATCACAGAAAGCGTAAGTGCCTATCTTTGTGACACTTGAAGGAATATCAATCTTCTTAAGTTTACGACAACCGGCAAATGACTTGTAGCCAAGTTCTGTTACCTTGTTGCCAATTTTCACTTCAACGGCTTCTTTGACGTTGTCAATGACTGTAGCAGGAGTCAGATAAGCAGACGATTCAGTTACCTCTATAACGCCTGTAATATCAAAAGACTTTGTGCTACCATCAGCGTAGGTAACATAAGTTAAGGAAGGGTCTGATGTCATAATGTCGGTAACAGTTGAACCATCCCAATCTGCCAAAGAGGTTGTAAATGTAATAACATCGTTGGTGTCACGAGTGAGTTGGAAGTTATACACATAACGCTTGCCAGACAGATGGTTCGGATTCTCAACGTTGCATGTTTTCACGTTGGCTCCCGTGAAATCTGCAATCATCTTGCCGTTCTGGAATACCTGATAACCGACCTTGAATGTAATGTTTCCATCGGTGACAGGTAGAATGTTCCAGTAGGTTGAGCCGGAGTTTACAGAACCAGTCTCATTGAATGTGAGAGGAAGAGCATCTGCAAACGAGTATTCCTTGCTTGAAGTGTTGTCAATCTCCCAAGTTCCCATACCGCCAGTTGCATCTGCAAAGCTGTAAGTACCGTCACAAGGAGTAGTCATCTCCACAGACACAAGCTTGTAGGTAAACACCTCTGACTTATCCTTAGCTTCAGCACTAACAGAAATCTGTGAAAGAACGTGCCGGAATATGAGAGGATAAGGGATAGTCTTCTCACCTGTAAGGACAGTTGCTGCAACAAGGTCGGTTTCACCTGCCCAATTCTGATAAGCATAATGAGGAACATTGTCGTCATCGAGAGATACAGAACCAGGCTTGCTGATAGCATAGAAGCTGAGAGCACTATTCAAAGGCCAATAGTAAGATGTGGCTGACTGAAAGACGCCCAGACCTCCATTATAGTTAAACTGAACCCCACTGAAATAAGGAGTTTTGTCGGGGTTTACTGCACTGACTGTAAACTGGCTGATGGAGTTGACAGTCTCAGCAGAGCGAGTCTTCAGCTTCGCTTTTGGCGAGTTAGTTGCGAACACAATGGTGTTACTGTCAATACTTGAAGAAGGTACGATGTCTTCTTCCTGTGAGCATGAGGTCATTGCTCCCATGCAGGCAGCCATAGCCGCCATAAAGAGAATTTTCTTCATCGAATAAAAGTTAATTGTTAAACTTGTGAATTATAGCACTATATCATTTTTACACGTGTCATTCCAGTTCTCCAGACTGATTTCAAAACCTGCCGTGGAGTCCTTGTTGTGAACATCGGTCTCACCGCCGTCTTCCCATCCTCCGATGGTTCCTCCTTGCTGACAGGTGCAATAGTCTTCTGACCATTCTTTGTCGCATGAGGCTATGGAGAGCGTGAATAACAGCATCATGAAAACCTTCGTCGGCAATCGTATGTTTGCGATTCGTCCTACAATCATTGAACTATGATAACACATGTGTTGCGGTTTGCTTCAATAGGTGTGTAATCATTGATACCACCACGGCTGACAGCTTTTAGCTTGTCCTTGCTGATGCCACGTTTAATAAGTTCCTGACCGATGAACTTGGCGCGAGCCTTGCTGAGTTCTCGGTTGATCTGCTCAGTACCAGTGGCACTATCTGCTGCACCAGAGATACTGATGCTCAGGTTTTCTGCCTTGGCTAACTTGGCAATCTCATCGAGGTTGCTCATCTGTGATTCGTCAACAAGATGGTTGGTGTTCAGCTTAAAGTAGAAATAAACAGGTACACCAATAGCTATCTGATTTTCAGAATTGTTACCATTGGTAAGTTCATCATTTTCTTGACCCTCGCCATCATCATCGTTTTCGTTGATCGATAGTCTGTATCTAAGGGAGTTAAGACCGCTGTAGTTGTTCTTGTTTTCCCATTTTCCAGAAAGTGAAGAGTCCTGCTTATTGCAGTTCTTAGCCTTCTCACGGAGTCTTGACAATTCGTCCATCAGGTAGTCGTTCTGCTGCATGTAAGGACGTGCATCAATAACCTTCTTCCAACCTTGCTTGCCAATCGTAACGGACAGACCGAGAGAGGCGTTAATCATGTGATCGCCGAATCGCGCAGAGGTGTTGACAGCATCAAAATTCTTCAAGGTGGTCATACCACTCACTTCTGCCAACAGATGCATACGTTCATAGACATGATAACGAACCTGAACACCATAACTGAAAGCAAAGGGATGACTGCCACTGATGGAACCAGGACATTGGCAAACTCCTGACCAATCGGAGTTTCTGACCATACCGACACCTACAAAAGGGATGACATCCCATCGGGATATTCCCTTATCGTCCTGCATGAAATTGCTCGTTACATTCCAGAGAAAATCTGCATGAATGAACTGATAGTGCATCTTCTGCAAGTTGGCATTCTTGAACTGTAATCCCTGGAACTCTACACGTCCACCGATGGAAGGGGTAAACCATTTGCCAAGACCAACCTGCAGTACTGGCATGGTACGGTCAAAGACATCACCACAACCGATCGGCGAACCAAGGAATGCGGAAGCACCCCCTTTTGCTTCGATGAACCAGTTACTTCCCCAACCAACACTTCTACTGACATTGTCGAGGTATGTAGGTCGCAAAGGCATTGATAAGCCAGCGTTTCCTACCGGAACTTGTTTGTAAAGGCTATCAGAAGACATCTTCGCTTCATTAGCCTTCATGCCCGTCACGCTGAGTGAGAGCATCATGAGAAATAGAATTTTCTTCATTGTGTAATTATTGTTATAAACTATCTGTGCATACCGTGAACCTGCTCCTTCTGCATGAAGAGCGTGTCGCTGATAGCAAATGTGACCACCATTCCTTTGCCGACGGCATGGTAGGCAGCTTTTGCCGTGGTCGCTGTGTCCACCACA
Source organism: Clostridiales bacterium (assembly GCA_009774735.1). Lineage (GTDB taxonomy): Bacteria > Bacillota > Clostridia > Oscillospirales > Acutalibacteraceae > Eubacterium_R. Next base: position 41,207 of record VSOH01000306.1, on the reverse strand, counting down.
TTGTCCACATAGACAGGAATCTTGCCTTCAGGAAGTTGGGAAACCTTTCGGAATCCCATATCTTTCTCCGTCAGACCTTTGCCTTCGTGCTTGGCATCATAGTTCGACTCGCGGCTTTTGCCTTGCAGTACATCAGCTACAGGGATTCCTGTGTAGGAGGAAATAGCCTTGCAGAGTTGTAGCGTCTGCTTGGCTTTTCCTTCATGACCTGGGATTGGAACGAGTACTGAGTGCCTAGGGATAAGCGGTATCATGGTAAGTGCTGCACAGTCAAGTGCTTCTGTCTCACCAACCTTCATACGCTTGGCTATCTCTCTGTTGTTGCCCTCATAGTAATGAGTGGCAGAGATTATCGGTACGCCATCCACACGGATGATGACAGGATTCCTTTCGGGATTGAGCGTTCTGCTATCTGTGAAATCGAGGCTGTGCTACATTCTTGGCGGCAATCTCCTCGGCTTGCTCCTTAACTTCTGGCTTGCTCTGCTCCTCGCTCTGAGTCTGTTGCTCTGTGGCGGTAGCTGTCTTGCCCTTGTCATTGCTGAATGATGACATGTAGGTCTTGTTCTGCTCACGAACCTCCGAGAAATCTGCTTCCCAACCATCCTTTTCCAACTTCATCTGAACAGCATCAATGCGCTGATTGATGAATGAAGAGGACTTCTTGACATCCATGAGAACGGTCTTGATAAAGTCGGGTTCTTGGTGCAACTGGTCAAGCCATGACTTGAGGTAAGCGGCTGAATCTGCCTTGATGCCCTTGGTCATTCCATGCTGTGATGAAACGAGTGCTGCAGTCAATTCTGCGACCAGTTCCTCTCTCGAATATTCAGCACTTCCGAACGATGCCGGACGCAATCTGTTCAGGCGAGATTCGCTTCCAGAGGCGTGACTCATCTCATGGAGAAGATTTGAATAAAATGCCTCACCATCAGTGAATTGCTTCTTCTCTGGGATGACAATTTCGTCCTTCGAAATGCTGTAATAAGCATCATCGCCGAAGGTGGGTTTGATAGGACAGACATAAAGGTCTTTTGCTATCATTGCATCGATGGCAGGGAAATCCTTCATGCCCTCGCTGGATTGGAACTTCTGACCATCGGTCTCATCAAGGAACTTCTGATACATCTCTGGACGTGCCTCTTTCAGGTTCGTCTGGTCGAGATTGAAGACGTTATAGACCTGGAGCTTCGGATAGACATTGTATTTTGCTCGCTCGTCCTCGCTCAACAATTTATAATCGTCATACTTGATGCGCTCCTTTGTCTCACTGTTGACACAGGTGAACGTGGTCAGCATCACGGGGGTACTCTTCTCGCCCTTGTTGACGCTGACAAGAGGAAGTTTCTCGCCGTCTTTGTCAACGGCATGAACTCTACCTCCTTCCTTGTCCTTCTGATAGTTCATAGCGGAGATACGGTCGAAGGTTGCATAGCGTGAAGTCTGCCACCCATGCTTCTCCTGCATCATCATCAGTACGATACTATTGAAACCGTTATACTGTCTTCCGCTCAGATTACGAGGAAGTTGCGCTGACTGAGGGGTGAACCAAGGCTTCTTCCAGTCTTGCTGGATATTCTGGATCTTCTCAATCATGAGATCTGCGAACAAATCCAATGCTCTGTCCTCTGCGCTTCTTGCGTTTGAGTTTTGATTCTTACTTGCCATAGGATTATCTTTTTATCTTGTCAGACGGTTAGTCACGTGATTTCTTTTCCCACAGGCTCATGTCTTTCACACGGCTGGAAATACGTACCTTACCACCGTAGTACTCCAGATGCAGGTCGCCATCAATGATTACATGAGCCTTTGGCTGCATCCATTCAGGCTTGACGGTCTCGATACCTGTATCCTTCTCTGGGAAACGACGGAAGTTGACCCATGTGTTGACGAAACTGTCGCCAACTTTCTCTGAAGAATAGGCAGAGAAAATGAGGTACGGCTTGCCGTTACGGTCTGTCTTCTCCTCACAGACTTTGTCTTTGCGCAGAAAACCGACAAAACGCAGGTCGCCATCGATGGAGTCAAGTTCTGCCACCTCCTTGGTGGTGATGCTCTCTGCGTTGATGTAATAGGCAAGTTCCTCGCCCTTGGTGCGGATATTCATGCTGCCCTTCACCGAAACTCGCTTCTTCTCCGAATAGAGGGAAATGTCACTTTGCTTACCCTTGGTGTCCATCACGAAGAGTTCAATGTCCTTCGCGCTTCCCTTGGAGTCTGTAAGCGTAATGCCCAGAATGAAAGACAAATAAGGCTGATTGTTCTTGTCAGTCCTGATAGTAGCGGCACGTTTGATGGTGCCAATAGCTGTTACGTCTGCTCGTATCATAATTGCTGTATAAAATGGTGAATACTATTTTCTTTGGAGTTGCTGCTCCTGTGACTGTTGCTGAGCGGAAATCTGCTCGTAGTTCTGTGATGCCTGTTGGGTGAAGGAAATACTGCTAACGAATGTTCCTATACGCTGCTTCTTGGCTTCATCATCCATGTCAGAATGCAGAATCTGAGACAGTTGGTTTGTCTGTTGCTCTGTGAGTTCTGTTCGATACTCATGCTTCCCATCATTGGTAGTGAGCACGGCAGACTTATTCACACCACTGGTTTTTATCGAGAGTTCTGCGGATTGGAGGTTAGGAACCATACTGCTGATGTCTATCTTCTGGTTGATGACAGCATCGGCAATGGCTTCCATCTTTTCCTCCTTGCTCTTGTTCTCCATGCTCATCACCAACATCATCATGGTCATAAACATCTTCATGATGGAATCAAAAAGACCGCCTCCTTCTCCTGTGCCGAGACCTTCCGATGCCATAAGCATCTTCATCCAGTTGTCGGGAGTGAGTTCTTCCTGGTTTGTCTGCTGAACTTCTTCCGATGTTTCGGGCTGATTGCTATTGGATAAACTTGACTGATACTGAGCCAATAGGTCTGTACCGTTCTTCAGGCTGACATGCTGACCGAGTTTGCCTTTGGCATTGATTTCAGCAAGATAGGCAGCAGGATTTACCCATTGCTGCTTGCCTTCAGCATCTACATTGATGACTCCGAAATGAAGGTGTTCGCCAGTGGTTCTTGTGCCGGTATTGCCAGTAACGCCAAGTTTCTGACCTGCATTGACGGTATCACCAACCTTCACATCAATCTGCGAGAGGTGCATATATTGCACTCTGGTCTTACTGCCGTCCTCACGGCTGTATTCAACAGTGATGGATTTACCGCCTCCAGTATTGGTGTTGTGATTGACGCTGACAACCTTACCTCCGTTTTCAGTTGCGAGGATGCTGTCATGCCGGGCGTTGATGTCAATGCCATGATGAATCTGCGATTTCCCTTTGTTGACAGGGTCTTCACGCTTCCCATAAGCTGATGTGACAAGCAACGTTTCATTCTTGATGATAGGCATACTGTACTTGCCTTCAGGAAGATTCATACCTGTAGATTTGAGACCTGATGACTTAGAAGGTTGCTGATTGCCAGTTTGTGCGGAGAGAGGATTAGCTTCTACTCCGAACGACTTTCCTTCCTTCTTCATCTGTTCCAAGACCATCTGGTCGTATTTCTGGAGATTATTGCTCTCCACAACGCTGACGATAGTTCCTACATAGTTCGAGGCTGTAGCATAGCCACCTTTCTTGATGGCTGCTGCCCATCCTTTGTAGTCATCATGCGCAAGATTCTTCGTGTATTGCGTGTAACGGCTTGCCATCAGCACCTTGGAATGATCCTCATAGCTTTGGGCAACAGAATCGTACTTCTTGAACTTCTCGTTAGGCTTGTCATCATTGGCAAGAACGTATGCGCCATTGTATGTTCCCTTGACACCGAAATGGTTGTTCGCCGTCTGTGCCAGAGTACTCTTGCCATTGGCAGACTCTATGATTCCCTGTGCAAGGGTGACGGAAGCAGGAATGCCATATCTTCGCATCTGTTCCATCGCCGCCTCTGCATTGGCTTCAATGTACTGCTGTCGGGATGCTGATGTTGCCATAGTTTACGTTGTTACTGATGTTATTCATATTACTTGTGTTACTCAGAGTGGAGAAGGGAACCTGTCACATTCCCTTACTCCGTGAGTGACTGTTAGCGGTGAAAACTCTGATGCTGAGTCTGTTCCTCGGGCTTAGCCTTGGTAGCCTCCTGCTTGACCTCCTGCTTCTCCGTAGGTGCAATGGTCTCGGTGATACCACGCTTGGTGGTTTCCTTCGGTGCCTCTATCTGGTCGCAGATAGCAACACGCTGACCGGCACGGATGAGCTTAGGAAGATAGGTGTCGAGAGCATGGTAAGGGAAACCTGCCATTGCGAGAGGCTTGCCGTCAGGATCCTTGGTCTTGCTACTCTTGGTAAGAGTAATGCCCAGAATCTTTGAAGATTTCTCAGCATCCTGCATGTAGGTCTCGTAGAAGTCGCCACAGCGGAAAAGAAGGAGTGCATCGGGATGCTTCTTCTTCAGGTCGAGGAACTGCTTGAGCATAGGACTGAGTGCTATAGCAGCAACAGCCTTGGTCTCGGCTTTGGTGGCTTCCTCCTTGGCTTTCTCCTCCTGCTTCTCTTTTTCCTTCTGCTCAGGAGAGTTCTGACGCTTCATCTCTTCAAGCTTCTCCTTCTCAGCCTGTAAATCGAGGTTCTGATGGTAGTCCTGATGCTCCTTCTCCTCATGTTGTGGCGTGCCATCAACCTTGATGGAGGTTGCTTGCTTCGCTTCTTCAAGTTTCGCAGCAAGGACTTCAGGATAAAGGATGGCTGCAAGATGTGGCTTGTAGTCTCTCTTGTTGTCGGCAAGGTAGAGACGTTGCCAGAGCTCAGACGAAAGTTCTACTGGCTGCTGTCTCTCATCACCAATGGTGGCGACGAGATACACCTTGGAATCCTTCGACTTGAAAGCGTTGACCTTCGTGATAAGGTCGAGAGCTTCCTTGCTGGCATTACTTGTGAACAGGTCAACACCCTTTGAAGGGTCTTTGGCGAGTTCCTGGTAATACTTCTGAGCAATCTGAGTACGGAACTCCTTGACATGGGCTTCGTCCTGGTCGTTCTTGATGACATCAAAGAAAAGACTTACATCCTCGTAGGTAGGATGGATGGCAAAACGAGGCTCATTCTCTGCCTTGGCAGTAAGTGTCCACTTGCCTTCATCGTCCTTCACCATGACAACACCCTGGAACTTGTCAGGTACGTTCTCCATAGGGAAGTTCTTGTCCCACTTCTGCTGAGGAGTCTGTACAGGCTCCTTGAGCTTAATCTTCTCGCCACTCTCTGCCTTCTTGATCATGCCGACTGTGCGGTTGACATCATGAAGAAGTTCCTCGGTGAACTTTGGATCTTCCTTCATGAATTGCAAAGCATTGGGAACGGTGGAACGTAAAGTTTCCTCTCTCATCTTTGCAGGAAGTCCGAAATCCAGCATCTTGATAGCTGACACCAACTCGTGAGTCATTATCTCCTTGGTCTGTGCTTTCAAAGAAGGGGTATCTCCGTCAGGACGGAAGAAACCTTCTCTGCCAAGACGCTGAGGTGAACCTGCCGCCATCGCAACAAGACGTGCAGTTTCCTGAACGTAGTCGTTGTAACTCTCGAAGGTCTTCAGAGAAGGGATGAGAACGGCATCCTTCTTGTCATCGTAGAGACTGAAACCTGATGCTTCCTTGCGGATAGGCACAAGGTTGTCTCTGATGTTCAAGATGAACTGGTTGACATCCATACGAAGCTGGCGGTCTTCTGCACTCATGTAGGCTTCAGACTGCTCCTTGCCTCCGTACTCCTTCACCTGAGCCTCGTAGTCTTCCTTGTGGACACTTGGCATCGTTGACTGGTCAATGTTGAAGAGCGTATAAGTCTCTTGCTTGGGACTGACCTGAAACTTTGCCTTGTCATCCTCTGAAAGTTTGTAGTACTCAGCCTTGGAGATTTTCTCCTCAGGATTCTCCTTGCTGGCATACTCGTTAGTAACCCAAGTAAAGGGAACACCTTTCTGACCACGACGGATGGCTTCACCACGCTGCTGGGTTCGATTGAAGAGCGTGTAGTTGTTGGTTTTAAACTCGCCATTATCACTGTGGATAGCCATGATAAGGGCATTAGCAGGACTGACTATCATTCCTTTGTCAAACAGACGAGGATAAGACTTCTGACTTGCGTTCAGAAGAACACCGCCGTTTGTCTGGGCTTTTTCAAGAGCGGCAGCCAGAATCTCTGTCTGTCTCTCTATGCCCGATTTCTGAATAACTTTTTCATCTGCCATTGTTCATAATCATTAAATGGTTGATAAAACATGTAAACTATAATGGTCAGAGGCTTCCTCTCTGCCTGTTTTCTTATCTGATACCACGTGACTGCTCCTGTACCTGACTCTGCTCGTATCTCTGGGATGCGTGCTGAGTCTGCTCCACATTCTGTGTCTGCTGTGCGTCACTCTTGGAGAGTACACGGTTTGCTATGACATTGAGCGGTAAGGCTCCCTGGTTATACGCATCGAGCATGACAGGTGTCAACGTTACTATTCTTGGAACATTATCAATGTTCAGTATGAGTTTATCTCCCTCTATTACAGGGTTGGTAATCCTTTTGTCAAGGAGTTCATGAGGATATTGCTTGTATGTCGTTTTTGCTTCTGCTCCTTGGCTGTTTGCCGTTCCACGATGTTCGGCAAGGGCTTCCTGACCCATCTTGTTCACGAGATTGGCTCCTCCCCATAGCATCATAGGGAACTTCAATAGCGGATTCTTGATGAAGGTTCCGGCAATGATGGCGGCTAATGGCATCATCGTACTCTGGTTCATACCAATGGACTTGGTCTTGCCTGTGAAGATTCCCAAAAGCATATCAGGAAGGTTGGCAAGTGTGAAACCAAGGTGATTCATGGTGTCACCGACACCTTCCAGACCAATAGAACCGATAAGGTTATTCCATCCGTCCTGACTGCTCTGAGTCTGCTGTGAATCAGCTTGCATATGCTCTTGTTGGATAGATTGGGAAGTATTTTCTGTTGCTGGCGCAGTTTCCTCTGGTGCTTCTGCAATCGCGGAGGACTGTGTAACAATGCTTGCGCTCAGAGTCTTTCTTTCCGTCTGATCCTTCTTGATGGCAGTCACAAAGGCTTCGTACTGTTTGGCGCGAATCGTAGCATCGGTGATGCTCATGTCAGCCTTGGTAGAGCTTCCCTTGACAGTTCTTTCTCCTTTTTCTATGGCTGCATTAACCTTATTGCGATAGATGTTGGCATTACTGGTTGCCCATTTTAATGCTTTATTTAGGTCTGCATCCTTTGCATTGCCGATTCTGTCAAAGCCCATCTGCGTGAGCATCCATTTGGGAATGGTGACAGATTTTTTCTCGGCAGTCTTATAATCCTTCTGAGCCTGAGCCTTTTGGGTAGCAAGGTAGGAATCCTCCTTGTTGGAAACATGGTTCATGCCTTCAACGGCAACATCGGTAGCCGTCTGTCCCCAGAAACCGCCAATACCCATAGTGGTAGCAGCATTGCTTGCCCAACTTAGGATGCTTGATGTGGCAACCTCTATGAGTGAAGGGTCATAGCGTCGCTCAGCTTCGTTGTGGATGTGGTCTTCCAATGCAGACCTGTTCACGGTTTGAGGGAGTGAGAAGATGGTTCCTTCAGCAGCCTTCCTCAGGATGTATTCGGCTGAACTCTTGGGGATTTCCTTCTGAATCAGGTAATCGACCATCTTCTTCTCCATGACAGCATCAACCTTGATGTTCTGTTTCTTCAACTCCTTCTTGACCATTGCGATATAGTCCTCAGTGGTCTTGGAGTTCCATTCTCCAGTCATCCGCACAGTATTGGTGTAGGCATCCATAGCAGCCATTCCACCATCAGGACCAGCCGCACCTACCATAAGTCCGGGCAGAGATGTTGATTTTGCTTCAAGTTCGTCTGCTCGTTTACTCTGTAAGTCAGCAAAGACCTTATCCATGATAGGCTTGACCTTTGAACTGAATATGTCTGATGATTGTGCCATGCTATACGAGGGTTTGTCGATATTGTTCGATTACTTGTTCTCTTGTTTGCTGTAACGCCTGATGAAGGACTTCCATCTGTTTAGGAAAGTATTCTTCAAGCCAGGCATCTTTTTCTATCTGGTCTTTTATGAATTTGATAGCCATTGCTCGGGTGATCTCGATGGCATGTTCTCCTTTCTTGCGTCCGTTGAACCATGCCTTTGTCCACCAGATGCGTCCGTCTCTGTCGGGATAGACGCTGACCCATCGCTGAATGTCAATGGTTGTCATATCAAGATCGAAGTCTGCCAGTGGGTCAACAATGCCTTTACTGGCTAATGCCCTGTCAGTAGCTTTTTTTTTCGTCTTCGCTCATGCCTGACAGGAATACTCCTTTCTCCAAGGCAAGATAGTTGAGCATATCCTCGATGAGGATGGTGTGAATGAGACTGATAAGTTCTATAGCTCTGCTACCTAAACCAAGAGGATTAAGGAAGCTTGGAATGTGCTGATAGTACGCTCCACTACGTGCTCCTATGGCAATGGCATCCCTCAGCTTCTGCTCCGTTCGGTCAGGAACTTTGTAGCTACCACGGAAAATGGCATTGAAATAACTGCCAGCAAAGCGGTTCTGGAGTTTGTCTATCTCATCCCTTTTATCATCGTAGGGCGTATGAACATCAAAGTCAAGAGTGGCAATCTCTGGATTTTTGCCCTCCATCTCCAACTGACTTTCCATGACTACATTGTCACGCATCATGTTGATGAACTCCTCAGCATTGACTTCTCTTCCATTGAATTTTACCTCGATGTGAAGAGTATCGTCACACCTTGCGACATTATCTTTTGCCTTAACATTCTGTCCAAAGCCAACCATTGACTCTATGATATGCGAGTAAATGACTTCATAGGCACTTCGTTCCTGATCGCCATAGTTGGGATAGGTAATCGTTATGCGATAGCCGTTCTGCATATCAGAGACGATGCCTGATACGACACCGCTTGCCATCGCTTTCAACCATGTGCCTGGATGTACCTTAAAGTCCATGCCATGATGAAAGAACTCTTCGCCAGTTTTGGGATGAGTCTGTTTGCCATAGCCCAAAGTTATATTGGGTGCTTCTCCAACAGGAAGGTCAAAGGGCATTGAATAGCCACTTTGGGATTGCAGGTTCATTGACTGTGAATTTTCCATTGCGTTCATTGCTTATTCGAGGATAATAGGTCTTCTTGGTCTAATAATGAAACGGTCATCAAGGCTCCAGATAGGATCTCTGAGATTCGGGATAGTTGGGTCAATGGTTCCCCATCTGTCACCACCAGCCATCGAGCCTGTACCTGTGGTTCCAGAACCTGAGTTGTCTGCCAGAAGACCACTTTCCTGATAATTGAAGAACTGTGGTAAAGCAATGGTCATGCAAACCATGGCAATAGTACCACCTCCCCAACGAAGAATGCGTTTCTGGATGTCGCGCTCATTATTCTGGATGGCATGATAGACAACGAAAGCACCGACAAGCCCGATAATGGCTGCCAAAGCATAACCGAGTGACTGAATGACAGGAGTATAGCTATATACTGCATCACCTGCGCTGCCAATACCATCAGTAATGGAATCTGCATAGATTGGACTGGCTGACAGCATCATGGCTGTCATCACCATAAATACTTTCTTGGTCTTCATAATTCTGCTTATTGATTGTTATGATTACTATTGTTACTAATGTTATCGGTGCATACCATGTGACTGGTTTTCGGCAAGCTGCTGACCCTGAGTCTGTGATGCAGTCTGCGTTTGCTGCTGGCTGTTTCCACCAATCATCATCATGGCGAGAAGGGCTCCTCCAAGTTTTCCGAGCATTCCTGTTCGTCCAAATATCATATAGGCTCCAAGGATGAGAGCACCGATACTCAATCCTCCGACCTTTCCGCTTGCCATATTGTTGAAGAAGTTGCCGAACATATTCATACCGTTACCGCCAAACATATTGCCAAGGAATGTACCGATACCCTTCAGGGAATCAGATAATGTTCCGAGCAATCCTTTGGATTCTGTAACCGTGTCCTTCAATTCTCCAAGAGTGCTTGATGCAGAGTCAATGACATTGCTTGCAGTGTCCTTAACAGACTCTACGGTATTCTCTCCAGTGAATCCGTTAACAACATCGTGAACGAAACTACCACTCTCGTCAACACTTCCTCGCATGGTTTTGCCGACAGAGGTTCCGAGGCTTTCATCATCTTTCTTGTTCAGAAGAGCCCAACCACCAACTGCTGTAACCATGGCAGTCTTCGGATGTGCTGCTACAGTAGTGGCAGCCTTCCATCCTGTACCTGCGACAGTTGTTCCACCCCTCCAAAGTGTGGAGGTGGCTTTCGTTCCACTGGATAAAACCTTGGGAACGACCTTTGTGACTAATGATAACCAACCCATATTTATCTGCTTACTTTTACACTTTTTCCGTTAATTCTCCATCTCTCAAAGCCTTCCTCGATGATGCCTGCCATACCTTCTCTATGCGGCAGAGCTCCATGTTCTATCTCGTACCAGACCATTGCAAGGTTCGTATGCTTGACAAGTTTTGTCAGCAAAACGAGTTTGTGGTTCATTTCCTTCAGCTTCGGACGGATTGAGAAGACAAGTTCAATTCTCTGTTTTTCTGTCATCTTGTTGTCAATACAGACCTGTCTGATATTGTTCACGATGCCGACGCTGAGGTTGATGATGTCCACATAGATGTCATTCCTCTTGTTGTGAAGCGCAACGGCAATGGCATTTGTGGGTGTTGCACCTATCTGGTCAGTAAGTCTGCCCATATTGTTGCACAGATTATTGATCTCGTAATAGAAACCGTATGTCTGTGCTGCATAGCCGAGGATGCTTCGGAATACTGTAAGGTATTTGTCAAACTCTTCCTGACATTCCTTAGCCTTATCCATTTCCTGCTTCAACCATACATGACCTGTGGTTTGCAATGCCATCATTTCCTCCTGACTCTTGTACTGTGATTTGGCTTTCTGCGTAAACTCCAGAATCATAGCCGTCAAGGTAGGGTCAACAGACACAGTCTGAGCCTTAACCTGATATGGCAGGAGGATGGTCAGCATTATAGCTATGATATATGTTCTGATTGTTTTCATCTGTACTGTGATACCTCTTTTGCATAGCGTTTCCAATGTGATAATGACTGCAAGGCGACTTCATGTTTATCACGCTCGATCATTCCGGCGGTTGCCTGATACCATACATCTGCCATCCTGTAGTGACGGATGCTGTAGTGTAACAACTTCAACTTGTCCGAAAGAGAATGAAGCCTGTCTTCAAGTTCCCAGAGAGTCTTGCTTCTCTCTGCGCCAGTGAGCATGTTTTCTTTGCCTCCTTTGGCTACTGCCTGTTTTAGCAAGGAGAAGACGCTGATGAACTCCGTCACGGTTTCTGCATAGAGATTGTTCATGCTTATGGTGGCGGCAATGCCCTGGGGATTGTTCGCACACGCCTGACGTATCTTGTCAAGGTTGAGAAGGATGCGCATACCGTCATCATAGATACTGGTTGCTGCCTTCAATGCAGATGCATAGCCTTCGGCGGTCTTCAGGTAGGAGTTGTATTTCTGTTCCCACTGCTTTATCTTTGTGAACTCGCTTGACATGGCAGCTTGCAAGGCTGCCGTTTCTCTTTCTGCCGTGGTTTCTTTCTTCACCGTTTCGTTGATGAGGATGTTTCCTGCGGCAAGAACGGTGTATTCGCCAGGGTTGGTAGTGGCCAGTGCCTGACAATATCCTCTCTGGCTGCATAATATCCAAAGAAGAAGGGCTACCAGCGAGATACTAATCCACCGATAGTCGAAGCTTTTGAGCTTCTGCCAGAAGTTTTCTTGATCCCTTTTCTCGTTCATATCATTGCATATTTGTAAACTCATGAATGTTACGTCTTGTCTTATTGACTTCGACTCTATGACGGAGCTCTTGAATAAGGTTGTCCTTCTCAGCGACTCCTAAAATGTCAAGTCTTGGGCTTGTCCTGTCACCGCTATATACGCTGATGGTCTTCAAGCCAAGCACAATCTGTGTGAATGTCCTGTGTTCGCTATAGTCAACGACACGGTACAGTTCGATGTAATCTCTCTGGGTGGTAAAAATGCCATGCTCGTGCATGAGTTGCTCTCCACCAATGACAAATACCATCCTTGTGAGATACATGTATCTGAACAGCAGATACAACAGAAGGCATCCGATGACTGCAAGCAAAGGGAATGTCATTGCCTCTGGCAGCAGACCGTCCCATCCTGTAAGGATAGTAAGCACAACTATCAGCAGTAAACAAGGCTGTTCACTACAGACTATCTGCGCTCCGTCTGGATGTATTCGTATGGTTCGGAATCTTTCTTCCATCGTTATCTGCCGTGGCTTATCTTTGTCTGATGTTTCTTTTCTTCACTTTCGCTCAGTTCGACTTCACCGTTTCCGTCGAGGTCGATACCAGCTGCTTTGTTTTCCTCAGATTGCTCCTGCTTTTCCTCCCTCTGTTCCTCGATTACTTTCAGAAGGGATTCGTTCCAGTCCTTTGAACCGTCCTGTGGCGTTTCACGTACTGACTCAATCTTTACCGTTCCCTCACGTTCTGAGGGGTGAAGGAAGTGGACTGGATAGGTTTTGACTGCCTGATATGGCGACTCTCCATGACTTGTAAGAGCATTGGGATTCCTTGTACCGAAGGATGGCATTACGTTGAACTCGTTTGGATTATTCCAGTCAATACTGCTGACGAAACCTTCAGGGAAATGCTTCTCGAAGAACTCATGGAAGATATGTTCCTCTTCCTCTGTCATTCCTTCGTAGTCGCCATTCTCCATAGCACAAAGTGCCCATTCTGGAATGTCGTAGGTTCCAAGGTCTTTGAGCGGACCTTGCTCACGACCGATGCAGAGCTTGTCTTCCATCATCTTCTTCCAGTCATTGTAAAGCGCATTGACTTTATCTTTCTGGTCATTGATGTCTTCGGGAGCAGAAAGACCACATTCTTTCATGGAAAGTAACTCTTCTGCTTCATCGTAATACTTATTGTAGGCTTCAAACAAGTCATCAGGAAGAAGTTCGGTATCGCCCTTCAGGTAGGCTCCGTTCTTGACAGTTGCCATATATTCCTTCATGTCGGAACAAACCTTTGGCAATGAGAGGACTATGTTCTTAGCCTGATGCTCAAAGTTTGCCACGAACTGCTTTCCTGCAAGGTCATTGTCAAAGCAGAGGTGATGGGTTGCCTGTGGTGCAGTTCTCAGAAGGTTCTGCATCTGGTTGATGCCAGGATTTCCGCTTGTAGAAACAAAGACTCCCTTACGAACTTCTCGCTGATTACGGTTCAGCTGATAGTAAGCCATTGCATCATAGGCACTTTCAAACCAATAGATATTCTTGGCTTTACTGAGGTCTCTGTCTCCAAGGTTGGCAATCCACATTCCTTCAGCGGCATTGCTACCTCTTGCCATTCCCTTGTAACCTGAACTACCGTCCATGCGTGGTCTGCCACGTTCCTCAAAGCCGACAATGGTCTTGTCGCCTCCTGCTATCTGCATTGGGAAAGCAAGAGACGTAAAGGATTTGCCGTTTTCCGAGGTTTTGGTGGCAAGGACATAATAATCTTTAAAAGCTGCTTGGGTTCTAAAGTCGATGCCTCGATAATGAAAATAGGGATAGAACCCTCTATATCCATCGACGTGGGACTCATCGAATCTCTGGATTGTGTACTCATCTATGGAAAAGGGTTTGTTTTTTTTCTGAGGGTCAACGACATTGTGGGTACGCTCTTCCTGTGGCAAGCCAAGGATGTTACGGCATACCTCGTGAACTAACCTGTATGGATTGTCTGCCTTTTCTGGGAACATATTAGGATTCTCCGTAATCAGGGAGATGATGTTGTAGTTCTTGATGACAGGAGGCTTATAACAGGTGTTGAACCTCGGATTTACAATGAACTTCTCACCACTGATACGTCTGCCATCACTATCCAGCTTTACATAGGATGGATAACGCAGACCGTCACGTCTGTTATGGACATAACCGGCATGTTGCAGTACTTCCTGAATGTTGATTCGGGAGAGATACATGCTGTATGATTCATCGTCTTTCGTGAATGACATAGTAATATGGTGTTACTTGTGTTACTGATATTATCGGTGCATACCACCACCGTAGATTCCCTCATTGAGACCTCGCTCAAAGGCTCGCTGCGCGATGTCCTGTGGGCTGTCAACGCCTGGCTTGACAAGGATATGGCTCTGACCATGTGCCTCGGCATAAACCGTTGGAGCACCGTGCGGATGCTTGATATGCTCTATGTTATGGGCTATATCTGCGCCCATATAGGTGGCTTCGCTCAATGCAGTAAGACCTGCCGAAAGGAAGGCTCCGAGATTGAAACGCTCACGCATCTCTGGACGGGTTTTCATATCCACTTCCTTGAAGACCTTGCTCATCATGCGTTGTCTCTGGTAGTCATCGACTGCCATAAAGCGGTCGTACTGCTTCTGGCTGATTTCATGAGTGATGACCTCGCCATTGATGACGGCACTCATTCTGTAAGTGGTCTTCTGGTCTTGCTTCTTGTTCTCTGCCTTTGGCTGATTGTCTTTCAACTCCTTCAGTTTGTCGTTGTAAGCATCAGCATAGACCTTATCAAGGGCGTTTTTCTGCTCAGGAGTAAGTTTCTCCATGGCATCGGCAATGTTCTTCATATTTACATTGTCGTTATTGAACTTCTCCTCGCCAGTCATAGCATTGATGTTGGCAGCTACTGTTTTGAGAGCATGACCTGAAGCATCCTTCTCCATCTGTTTCTCCCGTACTGCCTGTGCGGAAGGTATTTTCTCAACCCAGATGTCACCGACTTCAACCTCTCTGCCATGCTGACCTTCACGGAACCAACCTTTACGTTCGTTCATTTCCTGAAGGGCTTTGCCATCAACATAGCCTTGGTTAGGGTCTGTGGTTGGCGCAACATGCCAGTCCATAATGACTTGTGGCTCATCGTGGCGGTACTGCTCGGCAATACGCTGATTTTCCAACTGGTTAAGCTGTGTGGCTACATCGGGTTTCAGCGGAATATTGATTCTCTCCTTGCTGTTGAGCATATCCATTGTAACCTTACCATCGAAATCATTTGCCATAGCAGCATTGATGATGTCGAGACGTGCCTGGAGTGATGTACTCTTCAAAGAGTTGTCAGTGAGCTTAATATACTGATCATTAGTGAGGTTCACCTTAATGTCATGCTCGGTAGCCGCGCTCTGAATAGTCAGAGTTCTGTCCTTATCGTCAATGACAATACCATGAGACGATAGGACTTCCTGCCATTTCTCGTTAGTGAAATAGACAGGTGATGTGATGACATCCTTGTAGGCTACGGCTGGTTCATTGGAACGAGGCTTTGTCTCTATCGGAGGGAATGAAACCTTCAACTGCTCCATAGGGTCAACGGTTCTTGCCTGACTCTGTTGCTGGCTATCTCCTTTATAATAGTAGCCATAACCGCCACTTTTCAATTCGCCTGGACGGATGCGACCGTCACGATGCTCCATCACCATGGGATTACCACCTGCCATCATAGCAACACCTCCGACACGGCGAAGGTGGAAGCCAGGCTGATTGGCTGGCGACCACCCGAGGAAACCAGGGCCGAAAGCGTGTGGACGTGCCATAAAGCCCATACCACGACCGTAACCTTCGACTCTTTCCCTGTAGCCGTGAAGTCCCATGACAACACGACTATTGACATTTCTTGCGGCTACGTAAGAAGATGGCAAGTCAAAGTTCTTGCTGACAATACTGTTGAAGGTCTGGTATGCCTTTTTATTGGAGTAATTGGTTCCTCCGTCTGCCAAGGCTCGCATCTGCTGTTCGGAGATTTCATACCTTAGCATCGGGCTGTCATGACCTTGGACATACAAGGCGAACTTGTCTCCTTCCAAGGCTATCTGTGCTGTCATGCCGTTTTTACGTAGCAACTCCTGTAGATTACCAGAGAGTCCTGCTCTGTAAGGCATAGCTTCTGAACGGATGCTCATAATGTCTTGCGTTAAGTGTTAGTCGGTGATACTTTCTTCAAAGAGGTCTGCACGGTAGTCCATAAAGGCACGTGCTGCACTGTCGCTGTCTCGGTCGAGACCTTCGTTCTTGCAGAATTGGTCATACTCGTCAGTAAGGTCATCGGACTGCTGACAAACAAAATCTACGGTAGTGATATTGCCATCTTGGAACATTTGTACGAGGTCTTCGTATTCGGGATATTGCTGTTTCATAACTTGTTACTATTTTTATGATTGTTACTGTGGTTACTTGTGTTATCGGGTAAGCTGACGACTGTCATCCTGATGTTGGGTGACTGCGGTCTGCTCTCTCTCATGTTCCTGTTCTGCAGCTTGTGTCTGCATAACCTTGGAACGGTGGCTCAGGCGATCGAGTTCTTGCTGTATATCGCTGGTAAACTCTGCCTCTGGTACATACTGTAAATAGCCATTGCGATTTACCCAGCATCCATCTGTACCGAAATTGTACATCGGCATAGGATGGCGTACTGTGCTAAGGTATTTGTCGGCATCGCCTGGGACGATAACAACTCCCTTGTCATCGAAGAGGTCAATGCCTATTGTGACATTTTCCATCTCACCATATTCGTTCTCTTCCTCAATGGTGACAAGTTCACCATACCAGAAACTCTTCAGTTGATCGCCTGTGATGTCGTACTCATTCGCTGTGGCATTGAGATTTCTACCTATGAGCGGAGTAGGACAATAGACAACGCCTAATGTATCTCTGTCCAACTGGACAAACGCCTTGATAAGCTGCGTGTCTTCAACACCTTCATCGGTAATGACAGTGTCTTCGACTTCAGCGACGATGACTTTGCCTTCTTTGAGAAGATTCTGTTCCTTCTCGCTGAACTGGCTCAGATTAGCAGAGGTGAGCTTTGGCGAGAAGATGACATCAACTCCTTCTTCCGTTTCTGTCAGCCTGAACTTGGCAAAAGCATGTGCGTGACCGTATGGCAACTGCACTTTGA
Source organism: Clostridiales bacterium (assembly GCA_009774735.1). Lineage (GTDB taxonomy): Bacteria > Bacillota > Clostridia > Oscillospirales > Acutalibacteraceae > Eubacterium_R. Next base: position 24,194 of record VSOH01000306.1, on the reverse strand, counting down.
TAGGTAACAACGGTGACTTGCCTCCCATCTCCAGTGTCTCATGGACAAAGTCAGGGAGGTCGTAAATCATTTCCTCTGTGAGTCCGTACTCTTCTAAAATGTCAAGAGGATAATCCTCACGATAGAATTTCTTTTCATGCATAATTGAACGAGTTAAAAATTTGCGGCAAAAGTACTCCAATATCATATAATATTAGAATTTGCGAACTCAAAACCATGATTTTCGTATCAAAATAGTAGGGTTGGTTCCGTTTGCACATCCAAAGGGAACCAACTATTAAAAATCAACTCAAAATATTGCGTTATTCATATCTAAATTATAATAGGTATGATAATAAGTGTAATTTTGCAGCATGAATTTCAAATTACTATTATCTGTAACTATCTCCCTTCTTTGTTCTGCGGAGATTGATGCACAAGGTACGGCAGACTATTTCCATTCAGTCGGCATACATCAGAGAAAAGAATCACATCCTTCAGACAGTATTCGTCAGGAGGCAGTAACCAACACCGTGTTATCCGATTCCTTGGATGGCCAGGAGATAAAAGCTTCTGACTTTTCTTCTTTATCCATCGAAGAACTTGAAATGTATATCAAGAAGTATGAAGGACTAATCAGTAAGGCTGCAGACAAGACAACCAACCAGAATAACTGTCGTATTCTCAGTTATTACAAAGGTGAATCTCATCCTCTTACTTTAACGAATGTGTTGAAAGTTTCCGAGGAGGTGGGATTGTCCAATCGTCTGTTTGTTCTTGCTCAGGCAGTTCTTGAAACAGGTCATTTCAAGAGCCGTGTTTGTCTGGAATATAACAACCTATTTGGGCTGTATGATTCCAGAAGACATGACTATTACCATTTTGCCCGATGGGAGGACAGCGTAGTCGGCTATCAGAAGTTTATACAGTACCGATACAAGGGAGGCAATTACCTGATGTTTTTGAGGAAGATTGGGTATGCTGAAGATCCTGGTTATACATCGAAAGTAGGTAAGATTGCCATGCGTCTGTATGAGAAAATCAAAAAAGGAGAATTAAATCAATAAGTTAATACTGGCGTATTTGAATGCTGTCTGTACAGAAAATCATGAAAATTTAGCATTTTTAATACGCATAATTTTGATATTTGAGAAATTATGACTACCTTTGCATATGGAAAGAAGCGTTTCTTTGAAATTGGTGTTCTGATGATGCTGATGTTCTTTGTGTCTTCTGTGTCTTCATTCGCACAGACAGACCATCCCTTCTATACGATTGGAGGGAAAAGAACGATACATAAACAAGTTGAAGAGGTTCCAGATTCGTTATGTTATGATGAGGACGAATATGTGGACGAACAACAGATAGCAGATGTGGCTTCAGATAGTCTACGATGTCATTTGCCGATGGTATCACTGCCTTTGAAGTCCATCAAGGTAAACTCTCCGTTTGGTATGAGACGAGACCCTATGAACCGCAAGAAGTCAAGAATGCACAACGGTTTGGATTTGAGGGCTAAGTACGAAGAGGTTTATTCAATGCTACCTGGTGTGGTGTCTGCTACTGGATATTCTGTCAATGGTGGGTACTTTGTTACAGTCAACCACGATGCCTGTGTATGTCCCTATCTCCATCTGTCAAAGATTGGAGTGACGAAAGGGGAGCATGTCAGTGCAGGTCAGGTTATAGCGACAAGTGGCAACAGTGGCAAGCGTACTACAGGAGCCCATCTACATCTATCATGCCGTATTGGTAATGAAAAGGGAAAGTTCTTTGACCCTATGGTCATTCTGAACTTTGTTCTGGAGCAGATGCTGGCGAAAAATAAATTATGATTAGGTCAAATGATTTATCCAGGTTTACCTTTATCAAGGAACAGACGCTGTTCTATGGTATTGAGTACAGGGTAAAATATACAACAGGACGTGGCGACTACTATGTGGCACTGCTTGGTGGGAATGATGAGCTTATCTCCGCTACACTGCTGGCAAGGAAAGCTCGCGTCCGTAGTATCAAAGCATTAAGGGACACCATTAAATCAAAGGGATTGCACTATAACGTCAGAAACGAAAGGATTTAGTATGGTACTATTAGGATTCATTGTCTTCTGCCTTCTCATCATGGCAGATGAAAGAAAAGACAACCGCAGGAAGTCTGTAAAGAAAAGAAAGCACTCTCGCTCACGAGGAACCTGGTGGGATAATCTCAACGAGGGTGATAAGGCATGGCTCTATGAGCACTATAAGTAAATGACATAATATAATTGACAATGGCAGTAGATAAAAGAATTGAGATGAACCCTGATGGAGGATTTTCCATCGTGTTCGAAGACAAAGATGGGTCTGGCGACCTTGACCGTATCATGGGTGACCTCTGCAAAAAGCATAGGGAAGCCAAATTGAAGGAACAAGAACTCCAGCATTCAATGACTGCAGAGGAGGAAGATGTACTTGATCTTCAACTTGATGATAAAGATACAGAACAAGTGGAGGAATGCAATGAACTATAAGGATATTGATTTTACTCCAGAAAAATTATGCAACGAGGTTTGGGATAGATTTGGGCTGGATCTCGAAGTAGAAGAATACCCAAAAGGAACTTTCCTCTACGCTACTGTTGCTGGACTTAAAGAGCCAATACCAAAAGATGTTGTTGCTTTCATCAATAAAGCTTACGGCGAATGCGATTCAGAGACTTGTGGGTATAAACTAAGAGTATATACTGCATAATGCATTTCAAGGTTATGACTGGAGCTATATACTGATAGAAACACTTTTTCTCTCATAACAAGATAAGACAAAGGACGGCTACCTCGCATGGTATAGTCGTCCTTTAATCTTGTACTATATTTTATTTACAAACCTTTTACGCATCGACAGGTTACTTTTTGACAAATTCCTGAATCTCGGCTATCATATCCTTGACCTCCTTGTTAATCTTCAGGAAATTGTCGTATAAGATTCGTTCCTTTGCATCCTCTGAATCAAAATGGTAGAACTTAGGAAGAGGATAATTGACATAATCGTCTTCCTCCTTCTTAATCTCATCCATGTTGAAGTTGGTTTTACAGAAGAACTTACTGGTCTGGAACTCTTCTGCCTCCTGAATATCCATGCTGTCACCGCGTCCTGTCTTGGTCTTTACAAAGTCTCGTGCTGTCTGACCAGCAATCCAACCTGTTGGCATGTCGGCAATCTTTGAACCAGGGACAAGGCTGTCCATGTTTTCATTGAGGTTGATGGAAGTCCTGTCACGGTCGATGGTGACTCCCTTCTTCAGCTGAACGACCTTACCGAAAATGTCGCCAGAGAGCCATTCCAGGGTTTCTTTGGCGCGTGCAGAACCGCTGACAACATTACCGACAGTGGTGATAATCTTTTGCATACCAGTCTTACCGTAGTCTGCTTCAAGCTGTGGCAGCTCCTGAAAACCAAGGGCTACGCTGACCTTGTTGCTTCGGGCAGTACCGATAAGACGGTCTATCTTGTGGAAATATAAAGTTGGCAGCTCATCAACGATGATTGATACTGGTATGTTCTTTCCCTGACCTGTATTAACACGAGTTACAAGGCGGTTCAGAATAAGAGCGTTCAACGCACCGATGATACTCTCCATCTCTGGGTCATTGGCAATGAGAAGATAACTTGGATTGTTAGGGTCGCTGACCTTCAAATCAAAGTCATCACCTTCCTTGCTGAATATCCAGTAGGATTCTTTGGTAGCAAGACGGCTGGTGAAGACACGAAGCGTACCAATCATACCTTCCAACTGCTCCATAGCCTTGTTCTCAAAGGCAGTTCTGAAAGGACCAAGAAGAGGTGCTACCTCAGTATCGGTCATCAGAACCTCAAAGATGGTATCGTAACTCTCATTCAGGAACGACAGGATATGTGGCATGTCGCTGTACTTGCCAAGCCAATAGTAATCATCGGATTTCATTGGATTTCCGGCTTTGTCACGTACAATACCTGATGGTTTTATCTGTCCAGTCTCAGGATCAATGCTCTTATCATAGTCCAACTCTTCACCTGTAACCACGGAATACGGACGTTTCTCGTAGTTACAGAAGAAGTAGATGCACGCTGCAAGGAAGTTGACGGCAGAAGTCTGGAAGAACTGGTCTGAACCACCACCTCCTTCCTTCTTTCCCTTCTGGAGCGATTCAAGCAGTGTTTCCGCAGTCTCGCTGGCGGCAGCAAGATTGCCGATATACTTGCATTGAATTGGATTAACTCTTCTACTATACTCAACCTTCACAAAGTTGATGACAGAGAACTGGCATCCCTTTGGTGTCTTGCCTTGCTTCTTGTTTATGCAATAATGATAGTACAGCTTCTGAGCGAGTGTAGGGAATTTATAGTCATAGACTACCATAGAAAAGCCCTTTGCACTGTGCTGTCTGATGAATGGTTCGATGATGGAGAATGTCTTACCGGAACCAGGAGTACCAACAACCCAAGTTCCTCGGAACGGGTTAATTACGTTGACCCATCCCTTGCGGAATTTGCCCTTGTAATAGTATCTCATGGGGATGTTGACACTGTACTTGTTCTCTATCTTTTCCTCCATCTGTTCGAAACTCTCATTCTCGAAGTTGAAGCGGTCTTTCAAGAGACCATTCTTCAGGTACTTCGAGATATTATCAAGGGAGATATGGACAAGAACGGTTCCCACAATGGACAACAGTATGTATATCCATGTGCTCCAGTACAGGTGGAAGAACGTAGGAGTCCAATGGCGATAAAAGAACCACACACTGAAAACCATCATGATGACACCGAAGGAGATGGGATAAACCACCATCTTCTTGGCATCAAACTCCAGATGCTTCTTGTTTCTCGTGCCTATACAGCAGACACAGATAATAAGGAAGGTCATCACCTTGCTATGGATGATGTGACCATCCTGATAGACATCCATAAGCTTGATTCGACTATGAATATCCACAAGGACACCGCCCCAATAGTCTATCATCTCTGGGTCGATGACATATTCAAAGAACTCCATACCCAAGCTGACATAGACAAGGGTACGGAATATCATATAGAGTTTTTGGAGGTCTTTGCTTTCTTCCATCTTATTTGTTTACTACATCGTTCATGTGTCTTTCGAAATGATCAATGCTTTTCTCCCGCATGTTCTCTATCTCCATCTGGTACATTGTATCAGCCATTTTGTAGGCTCTTTTGAAGAGTTGCTCCGTAGAACAGAACATTTTAACCCACCATGGCTGACAGAGGAGCGACTTCTCAATGAGACGGAAACGTAACCACACGAAATCATCACTGCGTACCGTCAGAACAGGGTCTATATCAAGGTATTCTTCTACCTCTCTGATACGCTTGTCTATAGGTGTTTCAATTTCTTGAACTTCATCTACTGGTTTTGGAATGTGTTCATACATTGCCTGGTAAACATCCAATTCCAGTGTACCCATGCCTAACTTCAAACCATGTCTCTTCAACTCAGACTTTAGGTCACTGACGAGAACTGAGTTATCGTCGAAGAAAGAAAGGACTTTCTGCTCATTCATGCGACAGAGGCAGAAAAGATTCTCACAGGATGAGTCCCATCTGTGCATGAGTTTTTTCTTGTAGAGGTAATTGTTGACTGTAGATGTATGACCTTCCAGTAAATCTCTGAGCACCTCTCCTGAGAGTAGGTCTATCATGTCATCCAACTCACATTCAACCTCCTCGTCATCTTCTTTTTCTTCCTTGGCTGGTTCTTCTTCGTCAGCAGGTTCCTCAGATTCGTGTGTAGGACGATAGAACCCGACATCTGGAATATATGGTCTATGATAATCAGGTCTCTCAGTGTGATACTCAGGTTGTGGCTCAGCTGAAGGTTGCTCCTCTTCGGGTGCCTCGCACTGGTGATTCTCGAATCTGTATGCTGACATTTCAAGACGTACAGTAAGCTGCGTAAGCGTCTCTACAGCACTGGTCATTCTCATGTCAAGACTCTTCAGACGTTGACGGAGAAGGAAATCTGGTTCCATGTTTTCCAATTCAAGGCGACACTTTGCCAACTCTTTAGCGACTTTATCCTTCTCGACGAGTATGGCGTAATAGTCAGAGCGGATCTTTTCCACTTCCTCCTCAGTAATATCCTTATTCTTGAAGGCATCGTCAGGCAAATCCTTGTAAGCCTGCAATTCCTCAGCGGTCATATTGAATTTAAGACCATAGGTAGCGAGGGAGGTCTTGATGGCAAGCATCTGCGGAGCTGTGAAATGCCCCATACTTGCAATCATGGCTTCACTGCACCGACAAAGGATGTCGATATTCTTGACTCCGTTTCTGCGCATCGTATCATGGATGCCGATAGTATCACAATATGTGCCAAAGTCCATCTTTGACACTGGATAGTCAATGTTGATTTTCTGCATTACTGTTCCTCCTTGTTTAAGCGGATTATCATTATGGGGCGTGTAATAAGACTGACGTGTTTGTCCTCTGACTCAAAGCGTCCGGAGTACAGACTGAACCGCCATGCTCTGTCTGACCGGGCTATGTCCTGTTCTGTGCTCGTCCAATACCAGCAGGTCTCGTCATCGAGAGGAAGCGGAGTACCATTACACTGCGCTATCACTGGATTGACGGCGTTTCGTGAAGCATAGAGTAAGTACATCTCTGCTACACTCGGCACAAAATACTTTGGATCTGTTCTCTTGGCGATCGGTGAAGCAATGGCAGAATACCTCAGTGCTGTGGTATTGCTCTCGCCATCAAAAGCGTTATAGTCGGCAGAGGTTCCCTGTGCGACGTATATTGTGTCGGGGTCACTGAAACAGGCTTCGCTGTTGTCATGAAGGGTAACAGCGTAGGCTATGCCGTTGATTTTATCTATGTTATCGACATAGAAAAGAACTGCTTCAGGCTTATTTCCCTTTTTTAAACACTGCTCGTAGGTGGTCACATCGCCATTTGTGCTATAGACCATGCCCGGTGTCCATGAATGCCATGAGGCATCTTCAATGATATGGTCATCACATGAGGTCAGGACAGCAGCCATGGCTGCTATTATTATATATATGTGTCTCATCGTTTGTCCTCCTATCTTGCGTTATATGGTATCTTGAACCCGATAGTGGCTCCTGTTCTGAAAAGGTCTTTGCCGTTGATACAGAGGTCGGTCTTGATCTGCCAGTACAGACTCCAGCCGTTTCTCAGAGCGTAGTTATGCTCATAGCCGACATTGACCCATCCGACAACTTCATTGAAATCACTGCCGACAGAACCGCCAATTCGCAACGATCCGTAGTTGTTGCGTCCGTTTCTGATACTGCCTCTTACTACACAAGGCTTGTAAGCGATACCTGCTCCCCATGTGTTGTAGCTGTTCCAGAAGGAATCGTTGGTGATATGACCTACGGCTTTATCTTTCTCATATTTGAGATAACCGTTCAGGAAATACTCCCATGCGTTGTGGTTCTTGGTCTCATGCTCCCATGACAGTGTGGCATCAAAACCTCTCTCGTACAGCGCACCGACACCGAAATTGATGTGGTTGCCGTGACTCTGGGCATATCCTGCAGTAGCCATCATGAGCATGGCCACAAGCAGGAATGCTTTGGATTGTATTACAGATTTCTTCATAGTTTTACTCTTCATAAAGGATTGCATGGTTGAAACTGTCTGCGGTAAGGACATCGTTGTACTCGATGTTCAGATAGATGGTTCTGCCACTGATCTGCTTCTCACTGAGTTCGATGGTAAGGACTTTGTCGTTCGGGAAGGTCATCTTCTTCAGGACGATGACGTTCCTGTACCCGTACTTGAAGCCTCTGGTAGGTTCAAGAATGAGCTCTGGAGTGAGTTCAATGGTCTGAACGACGGTTGCCTTGCTGGTTTTCTTATCGCTGAGCTTGACTCTGAGCTGGTCAATGTCAAACTGTATGTTGGTCTTGTTCTCTACGCTGAAATCGAGGAAGAAGTACTCGCCAACAGCATAGATATTGTTCAGACGCATATACATTCTGTGCATCTTGGTGCCGACGTTCCTGAACTTGGCAGGACTGTTCCAAATCTGACGTGCATATCTTGTCATATCCTCGGTGCTCATGGAAACGGCAGGATTGGTGTAGGCAATCCTTTCGTCCAACTCGATGTTCTTATCTGTCACAGCCTCTGTGAGTCTTGATGTGTAAATCAAGGCATACTGAGTACGGTAACGCTCTGTGACGATGGTCACGATGGCCAGAATGTCGCCGTCCTTATTGACCTCTACGCCTTCCTTGGGTTTCAGACGTATAGTGTTGTTGATAGGCTGATCACCTGCGACCTTGTCGGTACTGATGTCCACCAGACGGACAGGCTCGCTGGCGGTGATAACGGTGGTGACATTCTCGTTGACAGTCAACAACTGCATTTCGTCAGTGGTTGTCTGTGCCTTCATTGACATTGCGGAGATTGCGCACATCATTAGTACGCCAATTTTCTTGATAGTGTTCATATCTTTTCTGGTTTAATATATATCTTCATCTTCTGAATAGTCAGTACGCTTCTCATCAGTGGTAATCCATTTATCGCCGATTTGAATCTGAGTCTGGTAGGTTCCTTGACACTCCTTTATCTCACAGTTCTGACAGGATTCCGGGAAGCGTATGTAACGTGCGTTCTTTGCTTTCCTTGTGTTGAAGAATATGCCTTTTGGACAACACATCTTCTTGCGGTCATAGGAGATTACAAAACAGATTTCGTAGGTTGCATACTCCTTTATCTGCTTGTCCTTCAAGGTTTTTTCCCTGAATGCCTTTACAAGCCTGAGCCGTCGCCCCCAATGATTGTTGGCTTTAAGCTCTTTTTGGTATTGCCTTTCACGTCGGCGTTCTGCCTTATGCCGTTCCTTTTCAGCTTTTTCCTGCTTCTTGCGCTCACGTTCTGCGATGGCTTCTTGGATTTGTTCCTGCGTGTAGGTTTCTATCTTCTCGTAGCTCAGTATGGTGTCATCTTCGTCGTATTGGGAAACTAATTCTGCCTGTTTCCAATACAGGTTCCCATATTTGGTGTTTACAAGGGTGATTTTCCAGATGCTATCGTCCTCTACGTCATGGGCAAAGTCTATGTCACAGTCCTTGGGAGCATAGATTTCGTTTGGATATTTATGCCGGAATGCCAAGAGTGCTATTTTCTTGCCGTTTGCCGTGGTGAAATTGCACACTAAGCCATAGACATTTCCTTTGTTGAACCAGTTCCTGTAGTCGAGTCTGCCGACGAACACGCACTCTTCCTTGGGGAATGCGTATTCAAAGCCGACATACTCTTTGACTTCTTGCTTGGTGGTTAATACTCCTGATTCGTTCATTGCTTCTTACTTATTTGTTCGTTTCTCCTTGGAGTTAATCAGATAGACCTGTGTGCCATACTTGATCTTGGCTTTGTTCTTCCTGATGTTCTTGGATATGGCATTGGTGGTCTTCTGATAGGCGTTCTGAATGGCTTGCATTCCCCAACGGCTGAAGGTGCCGCCTGATGAGCTGCCGTCATTGAGGTTCATGGTCTGGCTGAGTGCGCCACTGGCGATATTGTCTGCCGTTTCCCTGAAGCTGCTCTTCGGAACATATAAGCCTTCCATGCCGTCAGTGTCGTAGATGCTGAGGTTGACCTTGACAAGTTCATCGTTGATAAGGATGCTCTTGACGGTTCCCTTGACTCGCTGCTGACTGAAGCCACTCATCATGCAATAGAGGTAGGTTCCTGTAGGGATGGTTCTTTCACCGATGTCAATGTCATCGAGGAGCCTGAGTCTTACCCTTGATCCGTCAACAGCGGTTATGTCTTCGTCAACGATGGCTTTTATGAGTTTCTGCTCTGGCTCGTTGTTGCCGATGGTGTTGAAATAGTCGCTGGTTTCCTTCTGGGATTTTACGACTTGCTCGGCTTCGGCATCCTCTGCGATTTCGTTAACGGCTTTTTCATTTGGGGTGACATTGGCTTCGACAACGGTCTTGCCTTCTATTTTGTTTCTTGCTTCTGCTCCTGCTGTCTGTGAGGCATCTTCGAGTTTGTTCATGGCGGTTGCGCCTTGTTGCTGACCTGCGAGTCTTGCATCTGCAAGTGCCTGACGGAGGCTATTGAGGGTTTCCTCTTCTTCGTCGGTATTGCCTCCTGTGCGGTCTTGGGCAAACTGGTTGTCCTTGGCTTGCTGCTCTCTGATCTGGTCCTGGAGCCTCTGGAGGCGTTCCATGGACTCCTTGGCTTTGTCGTTGCTCTGATCCATGGCGGCTATCTCGGCATCGGAATACTGGGACTCGTAGCTTTCCTTTACGTCTTCATTGCCTCGCTCGATATTCTCTACGGCTGATTCATCCTTGATTTTACCAAAATCATTGAGCATGTTGGTGTATTTGTCACCGATTCCGTCGCCCTTGATATTTGCGGCTGGCAACTTGTCGTTGTAGTATTCGGTGGTCTCGGCGGTGGTGACTTCTATCTTCTCTGTGTTGAAAAGACGGAAGACTGCGAAGCCTAATAGTACCAACGGTATGTAGATAACTGCCGGTAGCTTGTACTTGGGCTGATTGAAGTTAATCTTTTCTGTGAGCTTCATATTCTTCGAGTTGTAAGTGGTTACTGTTTTCTATCCCTTTGTTCTCTGATGGTTGTGATGATGCGGAGTGGGGAGGCTCGTTTCGAGTGGGCGCATGGTGGCGTTTGAATTTCAGATTCTGCTCCTGCCGTTCTATCGCACTACTTTGCTGCGGTCGGTACGTGACTGCTCTCGACATTCTGTAGAGGTTAAGACCGACACTGAACAGCACAAAGCCAAAAATAATTCCAAGGAATATCTTATTGTGGTTGGTGGCGAAACGCTGAATGAAGGCGGCGAGTCTGTCCAAGCCGACGGCATGGGCGAACTGCTGTCCTGCCTTGCGGTCTCGCTCGGCTCTTTCCTTGTACTTAGGGTCATTCTCGTCGGGCATGGGTTCGCCTAAGATGATTTTCTTGATTCCCATAATTCTATCTTTTATTACATGTAAACAATACTGTGCCGGGCTTGGTCTCTGTCTGTAAGCAGAATGCTGTTACCAAAGGGACTAATAACTTGACTTGGCACGCTGGTCGATGTCCTTGTTCAAGATGGTGCGCCAGTTGACGATGAGGAGTCCGTGAGGGTTGTTCTCGGTGCGTGGAACCCTCTTGACAAAGCCTTCGGTGACGAGTTCTCGCATCAGAATGCTTGTGCGTCGCTCGATACGCTGTCTGCCATAGTAGGTGAAGCTCATATTGTCCTTGTTGAACTGGATGCTGTCACAGAAGATGCTGAACACAGCACTCGTACCCATGATATTACCGTAAAAACCTTTCTCCTTCAACGCATTATACTGGGCTAAACCTGTTTCATCAATGAGGTACATTGCCTTTTCCATCGTATATTTGATGTACTTGTCATCTGGTGCCAGGGTGAAGAAATAGTGATGGAAATTTTCAATATATCCATGTTTCGTGGTGATTATCAATGGGTAACAAACTGTTGTTTTCAATCGGGTAACAATGCGGTCACGCCGGAGGTGTTTTATCGGCATTTTCCGGAATGTATCGGAATGTGGAGAATGGCCGGGTAACATTTTTGCGGTTTGCGTTTTCATTGCCATTTGAATTTTCGGGTGAGATAGGTGACGAGTGCCACTGAGACCACCCAAAAGAAGATTATCAGGGAGACAAGCGAATTTATCTCTTCGGAATGTATGGCATGGGAATTTGCGAAAATTACCAATGCGAGAAATACGAACAGCCATATCAGGGAAAAGAGAATTATGTAGGCGGCGAGTGCTGGAACGATGACGCAGTTTCTTGCGGTCTCCATCTTATCGGCCATCGGCTTGACTTTGGCGTTGAATGTCGCAGCCATTTCGGTTGCGGACTTCTGGAGATTCTCACTGACTGCCGATGAGAACTTTTGAGCGTCCATCGGAGAAGCTGCCTCCCGGATTTCATTGATGATGTAGGGAGTCTCTTTCATGAAGAGCCGGATCTGTAAGGCGAGGTCGCTCTGCGCCTCGATCTCTTTCTGCCGCAGCTCATCCTCTCTCGTCTCGGCTATCGTGCTGTCAATGCCGGATATGTCAATCTTTTTAAGTGCCATAATACAATCGGTTATCTTCTGAATCCTCGTTTTCTTATGATTCCTATCTTGGAGCGGGCTGTGGCGGCACAACGACGGGCGCGGGCGATTTCTTCCTCCAGGTCATCACGCTTTTTCGGGAGGTCGTTGTTCGATGCCCCTCCACCGCCGGAAACGTAGGTCGGCGTGTTCAGGAACGCCATATAGCCCATAGCCACGGCGAAGTGGTAGCACGCCTCGTTGATAAGGTCTGCCCAGTTATCCATTTCACGGCTGTCGAACTCGTCATCAAACACCTGCATGACTTTTTCGGGGATAAATCGGGTGTATGAATTGCTTTCGTGCTCGAATTCGACACGCCGGGTATCGGGTCGGTAAGAGGTATAATCCGGTCGAATATCGGATTCCCTGCTGTCGGCTTTTGTCTGCCATTCTTGATTCGGGCGCAACTTGTTCCACGTTCCTTCAAGTTTGGATGCCATAAGATTGCGGCCTTTGCCTAACTCGGATGCCTTGAACCTGGCGTTGCCTTTTTTAAGGATATATCCACGGATTATGCCTTTCTCATCAGTCCTGACCTTGACATCATACCCTTTAGACTCAAGCCGGGCGAAATAATCTTCAAGCGACCATTCCCTCATCTGACTAAGGACATCAAGGCAGTCCCGGCTTACGGACTGACGGTTTATGTCATGGATATTTGCCGCTGTCTGCCAGCCGCGCTTTCTTGCTATACGTTCCGCCGCCCGTTGTGCCCGAAGATGGATGTTGCGGTCATCGTTGATGTTCCCGTTTTCGTCAAGACGGCTCACAACCGCATGGAGGTGAGGTGTGCCGCTGTCGGATTCGAGGTGAAGCCATACGGTTGACTTGCTCCCTGCGAGATTGGTTCTTGGGGATAGCAAACGGCCTGTTTTGTCCTTCATCTCCTGACGGTCAAACTCGGTCACGAAATCCTGCCAGAGCTGTTTCCAGTCATCGGGAGTGTAGTTGCGCGTATGCTCAGATGCCGGGCTGATCTCTATTCGGATAAGGTTGTTTTTCATGCGTGGTCGGGACAAGGAATCCAGCCTGACGGAGTTCCATATCCCCAACGGGTCTATGCCGGGAGGGAGAAAGTTGTCGTAGATATGATATATTTTTTCGGGATGTTTCTTGTTCGCCGACACTCCTGTTATGTAGTTAAGGGCATTTATGCCGTGCGATATTGATTTTGCTTTCGCTATCATGTTCTCAAATTTTTGTGATGGTTTTCCTTGTGCGCGGACTCAGACGGCCACCGTTTATCACGGAGTTAAGGAACTCTGTTACGGCGTTGGTTATCGGTACCACTTGCCTGTACCAGTCGAGCATGAAGGAGACCTTTTGAAAAAGTATGATTCTCTTGTCTTGTTTCATGCCGGCAAGGGCGTTGGCGAAGTTGAGTATATCGACACGGCAACCGTCGAGGTTGCGAAGCAATGCCGATTCCTCGGAGGTCAGTGCCGCCGGCGGTTCGTAGCCCAGGGCGCGCTGCCTCATGTAGTCGCTCGGTGTAAGGTTGCATCCGGCGGCAATGTCGTGTATCTTCTCACGCTCTGCGGCTGTCACCTTTGTGGTGACGGTGCACGACCGCACAGCCTCCGGCGGCAGCTTCTTTCGATTCGTCTTTTCGGCGTTATCGCCGGGGCTATTGTCTGTATTATTCATATATAAGCGGATTTTCCGTGATTTGTATAACTGATTGTCGGTGCGAGCCTGCGAGCGGCCATGACCCTGACCGTAGGGAGGGGCGAGGCGTTTTGGTGCAACCGGGCGAAGCCGGGTGTAACACCAAAACATATCTCGCAACATACTACCTGACTTCCGCTGTCGCAACCCCTGTTTTCCTGAATGGGCAGGTACATCTGAAAAATGACTATCGGTCATTGATTTCACTGTCATCAATCGGTTTATCGGGAGTCTCCCAGCCGGTGACGCAGGAAAATGTGATTACCGAGCCTATGCGTGAGTTGTAGATTTCCACCAACCCTACAGCCACCATTCTGGAGAGGATATTGTGCATCTTCTTCCTCCCGAGTTTCCACCGCTCCGCGAGACCTATCTCCGAGAACTGCGCCTGACCAGGCTTCAGGTTGAGCGGTCGTCGGTATGTGCCGTCATATCCGGCTGCGGTTCTCATCTCCTTCAGTAGTCCGGTGAAGATGTCGATATTCCGTATCTCGTTACCGTCATTGTCGGTCGTTGTTCCCGATAACCATTCAATGGCATCTGCCGTCAGCTTCAGGCTGATGCTTGAAAATGGATTTATATTTTGTTGCTTCATGTGCGTAATTTTTTAAGATGTGATTTTCATTGGAGATTTTATGAAGTCTGAACTTTCCGTTTCAATGATTGGCTTGGATAGGTCTCGTTCAAGTTCCTTGTTCCTTCAAAAAATAAATGGATACGGCATCATCTTTTAAGAAAAAATTTCATACTCTGTGATGATGGCAATATTGTTGAAGTCACGAAACCTTGAAAAGATAAGACAGGCACAACCGGAAAGGTAGGGAAAATGGATCTATGTATTTTCTCCTGCTTCATCTACTTTGAAGGTGCGTTATTACCCGGTATGCCCGATGTTGTGTTTGGGGTGGCGGCTGTCTGTATCTTCGGTAGGTTGCTGACAATATTTTCTATATCTTTTTTGTCAGAAGATATAGCGAGTAACACCGATGTGATGTTGATGATGTCCTCCTTCTCCACATACTGCGACACGGTTTTCATAAGCTCAAGGCTTCGGGACTGCCGATGTTCGCGTATTGCGTCAACACCTCCTGTTTCCTTGTCGCATCCGAAGTTGAGATAGCGATTGATTGCCGTGCGGTCATACTGAGGCATGGATTCTGCCGAGGTCGTGCCCTTTGCCACTGCAAGCAGGGCGCGGAGCGCATCGGACTCGTAAGGTGAGCACCCTTGAAGGAACTCCATTATAATCCGGATTTTCTTCTGGTCAGTGGTCTTATAATCTTTTGATTTTGATTCTACGGTGGTCGCGGGCTTCGTGCCCTTTGTGTTGTTTGGAATGTCTGTTACCATAGCTTAGGTTGTTAATGTGATTTTCTGTTGTTCGCAAGGTAACGCTCAGCCTCGCTGTCTATCTCGCTCTGCGATGATATGCGGATACTCGTCAGGTATGCGTCAAGGTCGTCCGGGTCAAAGAAACAGAGCTTGCCGCTCGGCTTGTACATGGGGATCACACGTCTCATCATCATCTTGCGGAAGTAGGACAGCGAAAGTCCGAGATATTCGGCTGCCTCCTGTGAGTTGAGAAGTTTACGTTTTGTCTGCATCGGTAATTTTATTATTAAGTTAATGTTTATCATCTTGGAACAGTGCTGATTGATGGTCTTGTCAGCCTTTGGATTCCGATGCAAAATTACAACTGCCGCCATAGGGTGCAATGTGGCTTCCGTGGGGAAAGGTAAAAAAAGACAAACGCACTGTACGCTGATTTTCAGTCGTATAGTGCGTTTGCAAGTTTCCTTTAGATGTCGCAGGTGGGGTGAAACGGGAGTTCTACGGGATTCTACGCCTTGAACGCCATTCATTGATGGCTTTGTCAATAGATTTGCGGTAATTCTTGTTGTCCTCGGTAGCGTGGTCGGCGCAGATGTCGGTGCGGTGCTTGTCATAGTAAGACTTGTTAATGCCGCATCGACTGAGGAACAACTCAGACCATATCAACGCCTCTTTTCTTGGGGTGATGTTCTGCGACACGGCATAGACCATATAGCATACCCTCAGTTTCTCTTTCGGCACAACAGGTATAGCCTTTGCCTCTTCCCTTACGTTAAGGAAGTTGGCAAAGTCAAGTGGCGTGCAGTTATCAAACTGGTTGTCGTTGCATACGTCGTATATCGCCATGCACAGTCCGAGTTCCACAATGTCCCGCCACTTAGAGGTCTCGAAAAGGAGATTACCGCTCATTCTCCGTTCCCTTTCTCCAGACGGTCAAGGTCGTTGATTATGCTTCCGGCAATGCCGTTCATTTTTGCGGCGAGGGCATACAGATGGGAGGCTTTGAGGGAAAAGACATATCCGGCTCGCTGGTTTTCTTTCTCATATTCGGCGTAAAGTCTCTTAACCTCAATCTGCCGTGTATCGTGTTCAGCCTTAGCCTTCTCACATTCCTTCTCCATTTCGGCATAATCCTTAGAGCCGAGAGGGAGGTAGTCAAGGCGGTTGTTAAGCTCACTGTACCGTTTCCAAAAGGGATTTAGCTGTTCCGCTGCTTCCTGAAATATGGAATAGTATTGCTTGGAGTGGGCGTTGGCGATCTGTTTGAAATCCATCCCCTCAAGTCTTCCTATATTATTAAGGAGAGTGGCGGTTTCTTCTTTGAGGGAAACGGCAAACTCCCTAAGTCCCTCGGTATCTTCCGTTGCCATCCTCTCGGCTTCGTCGATAAGGACGTTTGTATCCTGACAGTCGTAGTAGAACCGTGCAATGACATTCGCCTGTTCAAAAAGCATAGTACCGTCTGTACATGTTTCAAGAATAAAATTGACTTCTTTTAACCGCGTCAATAGGTTATGTATAATCTGGTCAACCATAATTGATCAAAAAGCTATATCATTGACACTTCTTACAAATCCAATGAATTTTCATTTAACAGGAAATCATATATGCCGATTGTGGTAATCCCAGCCTCATTTCTCAAAACAGGAGTGTCTTCGCCAACGATAATGATTTTCTTGAAGGAATCGTCAATATTGCGCAGTGACGCTTCCTCCTGCTTCATCTTCTCTTCATCCGGCATCCTGTAGGCGGATTGGATATAGTAGCGTCTGCTGCCCATATTGCAGACGAAATCCACCTCAAACTGTTTCCTTTCCCGGCTGCCATCCTCCTTTCTAAGTTGTACCGGCACGACACCTACATCGACATTAAAACCACGCACACGCAATTCATTGTATATCACATTCTCCATCAGATGTGAAGGCTCTGTCTGCCTGAAATTAAGCAGGGCGTTACGCAGGCCGCAGTCAGTGAAATAATATTTATACGGGCTGTCGATATACCGTTTCCCTTTAACATCATACCGGCTTGCCTTCTCAACAAGGAACGAGTCACAGATGTATTCCAGATACGACGTAAGCGTCATGCGGTTGACTTTCGTATGCTTAACGCTCTCGAATGTGTTTGTCAGTTTGGTGGGATTCGTCAAAGTTCCAATATCAGATGCCAGGATGTTGAGCAGTTCATCAAGCATTTCTATGTTCTTGATGCTGTAACGTTCCTTTATATCCTTGATATAGGTATGCGTAAAAAGCCCTTTCAGATACTCGTTCTTTTCTTCCTCAGATGATTTCTGAACAACCTGCGGCAGACCTCCGAAAAGCATATAGGTGTTTAATGCACGGTCTTTCTGTAAGTCCATATATGGGAAGACCTCACCGAAACTGAGAGGGTAAAGCTTTATCTCATCGCCTCGTCCTCTAAAAGTAGTGATTACATCCTTGGAAAGAAATCGTGCGTTGCTACCTGTTACATACACGTCGGCATTAGGCATATTCAGATAGCTGTTGAGCACGTCCTCGAACTCGCTGACATGCTGTATCTCATCAATCATTATATAATGGACGGCATCATCAGTCAGTTTTGAGTCGATGTAATCAAGCAGCGCATCTGGATCGCGCAGTTTCCTGTTTCGTCTGTCTTCAAGATTGATCGTGATGATGTGGTCGTTTTCCACACCTTGCTCCCTGAGCCACCCTGCGTATAGGGTAGATAACAAGAATGATTTGCCACAGCGTCTTACGCCGGTGACAATCTTTATCATTCCGTTGTGTCTGCGAGAAATGAGCTTCCGCAGGTATAGAGGTCTTTGTATTATCATAATGCCCATTGTCAAATATTGTGCCTTGTCACACAAAAAGACATCGCAAAGATAGCTCAAAAAGTCTAATCGCCAAGATAACTGCGAAAAAAAATGATTTACGGTTCGTTAAAAAAGGAAACTTATTAGGTGGGGAAGATTATTTTTTGTAATTTTGCGGCGTTGAAGTTCCACTGCCGCCACAGAGGTGTCGGCTAGAGTGGATTGAAAGGGAATCCGGTGAGAATCCGGGACAGTACCTGCTGCTGTGAGTCCCACGCAACGTTTCCGCACAATGTCATTGCCCCTCGCGGGGTGAGAAGGCGCGGACAACGGGGACGAGTCAGAAGACCTGCTTCAATACGATGCGATAATGTACCGCGGGCACTCGGCGATTATCTCAAACAGTATTGGCAAGGCTTTGGCTTTCCGCCGATTTCCGTTTAGGATATACATATACCGTCATATACCCGATTGGTTACGATTATCAAGTCGTACACAATCGGGTAACTTTTTTATTAACAATCTGCAAACTCTAAAACTGTTTAGTTATGAGAAAACATTTTACTAAATTCTTGGCTCTGACGACCGTAGCGGTCACAGCAGCCGTCTTCACCGGATGTTCCAGTGAAGATGAACCATTCGCCGACTTTGAGAGCAAAATGGAGGTTGAGAACCCAGTTAGTCGTGCGGTCGTGCAAGGCGATTCAACAATCATCACGTTTGATGATTTTGAATCAACCATGATGGCAATGCCCACTTCTTATGGTGCAAACTATTACGGTAATACCGGAAGCTATGCTCAGGTAAAGCAAATTAAAGATCCTTCTGGCATCTTTGAGTCATCAATCAATGTAATTGGTGGTTCTACCGCCTTCTATAATGGCGGTCTGGCTCTTTCTAAATGGAACTATCGGTCGAATCCTGGTAATGGTGCCAATATTACCGGTTCTGGAACTGGCGATTGGTGGTATTCATATAACAATCAGATGAGTGTGTACAACACCACTTCAACTGACGGAGCTAATGTTAATGCAGGTCATAGTGGCAATAACTTTGCAGTTGTATATGGGTATCAGGATTTTTACAATTCACAGTGGATGGCTAAGCCTTCTTTCTCTTTTATCCGAAAAAAAACTCTAAAAGGTCTGTGGTTTTGTAACTCTTCCTATACATATGGAGTGATAATGAAAGGCAATCAATTTGGCGCTTCTGGTGTAGCTACACCTTTATCAAAGCAAGTTGATGGTAATGGAAATTATATTGGCTATTTTCAAGTTGAATTAGAATGTTATAATGAAAATGGTGAACTGTTGGCCACCTATGTTCAAACTTTGGCAGACTACAGAAACGGGAAAAAACAAGATCCTGTTACCACTTGGACGTACTGGCCAATTAATCAGGCAAATGTAAAAACCGTAAAACTGAACTTCTCTGGTTCGGATACGGGGGACTACGGTCTGAACACTCCAGCCTATATTTGCCTTGATGATATTACTATTGAATAATCTAACTATGGTAAGCAACTTTGGTTAATCCTATTGTTGCTTACCATATTTGTATTTTAAAGAAACAATGCGAATCCCAAGTGTAACCTTATGTGTTTTACTTTGCACCTTTATAAGCTCTTGCAATAAAGATGATATAATTGTTGATAATGGAACTTTAAAACCTATTATCATCCTTGATAATGTGAGTGGAGTTTATAATGTTAAGGTGGGTAAGGAATTAAGCATTAGTCCTACATATAGGAATGCGGATGATGCTTTATTCTCTTGGACTATTGACGGAAAACTTGTATCGAATCAAAAAGCTTTTTCTCATACATGGGAAGAAGCGGGTGATGTATTTATCACATTGCGAGTTGATAATGAAAATGGATATGCCGCAGAAGAACTTAAGGTGGAAGTAAAAGATTTACTTCCACCTGCCATTAATTTATTCATTCCCTCAAAAGGACTTAAAGTTCAAAAAGGTCATGACCTGCTTCTCGCACCGGAGATCGCCAATCAAGATATAGGAGATTTCAAGATTGAATGGTTAAGAAATGGAATTGTTGTGTCGGATAAACTAACCTATATATTTAATGAAGAAAATTTAGGTTCATATCCGATAACTATTAGAGCTTCAAATGAAGATGGGCTTACTGAAGAAGAGCTGGAGATTGAAGTAGTAGAAAATATGCCATATTCGGTTTCTTTTCAAAAACCGTATTATAATGCAAAAGAAACTACCAAATTTACTTTTGCAGGTCGCTCTGTTTTCTTAAAGCCTCAATTGGAATACTTTGACAATCCCGCTTTTCAGTGGGCCGTCAATGGCAAAGCTGTAGAAGGAGCTACTGAACCATTATTAATATTTACTCCTGAAAAGGACGGTGAGTATCTTATTTCAGTTGTAGTAACAGAAGAGGAGAATGGAATTTCTGTTGAATCAAAAATTAGAGTTGTATGTGAGCCTGGAGCACAGTCATCAAGATATCGAGCAGCAAATACCTCCAGCTCAGCTTATTCAACGAATGTCTTTGAATTTTTACCTGCACCCGGGCAATTTGTGAATGAAACGAATTCCGGCGGGTTCAAAGGTGATGAAATAACTTTTAATGCTGCAAATCAATATGCTGCAGAGCGACTGGCAAATAAAAAGTACGTTTCCCTTGGTTCTTTTGGAGGATACGTTATTGTCGGATTTGATCATAGTATTCCCAATAAAGGCGGATATGATTTTGCAATCCAAGGAAATGCTTTTTTAAGCGATCAAGGAGGAAGCAATGAGCCCGGCATTGTTTGGGTAATGCAAGATGTAAATGGGAATGGTCTTCCAGACGACGAATGGTATGAGCTTAAAGGTAGTGAGACTGGTAACGGTTCAACTATTCAAGATTACGAAGTAACATACTATCGTCCGGCGTCCGCACACTCAAATGTTTATTGGACTGATAATTTGGGAAATTCTGGGTCTGTTGATTACAATTCGTATCATCAACAGAGCTCTTATTATCCTCTTTGGATGAATCAAGAATCATACACACTGACTGGCACGAGATTATTGCCAAAAAATATTCAGATCCCATCTTCCGGTTTTTGGAATAACCAAGCCTATGAGTGGGGTTATGTTGACAATATAGGTAGTGATTGTATTGGAGGGGACTCCTATGATGGCACTGGTCAGATGAATGGATTTAAAATATCAAATGCCATATTTAAGGATGGAACACCAGTCAAACTGGAATATATTGATTTTATCAAAGTTCAGTGTGGAGTATTAGCAAAGAGCGGTCCACTAGGAGAGATTTCTACTGAAGTATTCTCTTTTCAAGACTTAAATATTAAGTAATAAGCAAAAAAATACAATATGAAAACAATCAAATTTAACTTGCTGTTCAGCCTATTCTTCTGCATTTTTGCTGTCGGCTGTTCTGACAAAGACGAAATTCCAGTTGATGCTGATGATAATTATATCACATCAGTGGTACTTAGTGTAAATGATAAAACGTATGAAGCGGTAATTGAAAACAATACAATTACTGTGACAGTTCCATACACGGTTTCACTTGATGGAGCGAAAGCATCATTCGCTTATACACCATCAGCAAAAATATTCCCGGACCCGGCAACCATAACAGATTGGAATACTGAACGCACTTTCCGTGTAACTTCTTATAATGGAACTATAAATGATTATACTTATGTTGTTGTGAAGGATGAGATAAGAAGTGAAGGAAATGTTGAACTCAAAACACCCTCAGAAGTAGCAGCCTTTATTGAATCCGGTGTAACAATCATAAAAGGGAATCTTATTATTGGTTCAAACGCTGAAAATGCCGAAATAATCAATGATATAACAGGATTAAGCATTCTTAAGGAGGTTGAAGGAAACATCATAATCAAGAATAGCTTTACTGGCGGTACCCTTACTGGTCTTGACAATATTACTTCGATTGGCGGACTTCTTATAGGAAGTGAAGAAAATCCATTACAGGATACGTCCTTGGAAATGATTTCTATGTCTAAAATAAAGAATGTTACAGGAGATATACAAATTTATGGCTCAGGAGCATCAATAATTGAATTCAAAGAACTTGAAAAAGTTGAGGGTAATGTTATTTTCAATGAAAACACAAAACTTACACAAATATCGTTACCTCTACTTAAGGAAACAGGATCTCTTGAATTTAAGGTTTTACCACGTGAATTTTCATCAATATCTGTACCCGATATTGTTACAGTAAATGGAAATTTATCAATAGAGAGCATATATGGGGAAGTGGAGACTGCCGGTATGAGATTCTTTATGGGTAATACCGAGTTAAAATCTATTGAAGGGTTCGATAAATTAACATCAGTAACTGGAGTATGGTCCATAAAGAATTTTGATGTTCTTGAGAAGTTGCCCAAGTTGCAAGGGTTAAATCAGCTTGGAGGCGTAGTCATCAGACAACTCGCTCTAATTGAATCGCTAGATATTAGTAATGTTAGTTTTACTTCATCTTCACCTACACATCCTTGTATTACAATTGAATACTGTAATAAGTTCAACAATTTGATAACTAAAGAAGATCTAACCGATGTGGATGTTAGGATTATCTCGTTAAACACTGCTGTAAAAACAAATTTCACAAAAATAAACAACTTTTATTATGAAGCTAATATAGATACTTTTGAGTCTTCTTTACAAAGTATAACGGGGAATTTGTCAATCATTCAAATTAGCGGTCAATCTTCAAAGAATACTATTGATTTATCTGGTATTAATTCTATTCCAGGTTATTTATTAATAACAGGTTTTTCTATTACCAGTGTAAAAGCCAGTAATCTTAAAAGCATTGGTGGACAGTCTATTTTACAGGTTGGAGTTGATGCTATATTAGATTTTCCCAGTTTGACTACGGTATGTTGTGCATCGTCTCCAGAGTACATAGAAGAGGATCTTCTCCCTGGATCACCAGTAAAAAATATTGAGTGGGGAGCTTTTACCGTCTTTTTGGACGGGGCAATTACTGATTCATTTTTCCCTGTTTTAAGTCATATTGGAGGCACTGGCTTAACTTTGTTTAGAATATATGAATCTGCTTCATTTCCAAGTCTTGAAGTTATTGACGGGTCACTTAAATTTGGCATGACAACAGATTTCATCTCTTCAGATCATCTGAAGTTTCCAAAATTATTAAAACTTTCAGGTGTGCATTTCGACACCGTTAGAAAATTCTCTGACTACACGTTCTTTAAGAAATTCATTGATGACGGTCAAATAACAGAATCTAATTGGAAGATTGAAAATTGCACTTATAATCCTACATATCAGGATATGAAGGAAGGTCGTTGCAAACCTGCTGAATAAAACTCAAACAGTTAAAATTTTTCTGCCAAACCTCGGCTCGTATATTACCTTGAATAGCGGGTCGAGGTTTTAAAATTATTAGAATGAAATTCAAACCGAAACTCTTATATATCCTGACCACTCTGCTGTCGCTCACCCTCGCTTCCTGCATGGAATGGGACTATGGCGATGTGGTAGAAGACTTTAATGCAACAGGCTCCGGACTTTTCATTACCAACGAGGGTAACTTCCAGTATGGCAATGCGACGCTTTCCTATTATGATCCGGCAACGAATCAGGTTCAGAACGAGGTGTTCTTCCGTGCAAACGGTATGAAACTCGGCGATGTTGCTCAGTCCATGAGCATATATGACAACAAAGGGTGGATAGTGGTGAACAACTCCCATGTCATCTTTGCCATCGACCTCAATACGTTCAAGGAGGTGGGACGTATCGAGGATTTGACCTCTCCGCGATATATCCACTTCCTGAGCGATGAAAAGGCTTACGTCACGCAGCTTTGGGACAACCGCATCTTCATTGTCAATCCCAAGAAGTATGAAATTACAGGCTACATTCAGGTGCCTGACATGACGATGGAGAGCGGCTCAACGGAGCAGATGGTGCAATACGGCAAATATGTGTATTGCAACTGCTGGAGCTACCAGAACCGCATCATCAAGATCGATACCGAGACGGATAAGGTGGTGGACCAGCTGACGGTCGGCATACAGCCCACGTCCCTTGTAATGGATAAGTACGACAAGATGTGGACTGTGACTGACGGTGGATATGAAGGATCTCCATACGGCTATGAGGCTCCGTCACTCTACTGCATCGACGCGGCAACTTTCAAGATTGAGAAGCAGTTCAAGTTCAAACTGGGCGACTGGCCCTCGGAGGTGCAGCTCAACGGCGAACGTGACAAGCTGTACTGGATCAACAATGACATCTGGAGTATGGACGTGACGGCAAACCGTGTTCC
>VSOH01000305.1 GCA_009774735.1 Clostridiales bacterium | reverse complement strand
ATGCAAAGGAGCAATAATAATGAAAAAAACAAACAACAATGTGAACAATAGAAAAAGACAAATAGAGTTGATACATAAATTTCTGCAACTTACTCCAAGTGAACAGCAGCAGGTTATTTATAGAATTAAAGAAATAAGAAAACGTTAATCCTCTTTATCGTGTTTTTTGATCAATGAATCGATAAGAGTTTCAATTATATCTAAATCATCATCATTAAGTCGTGAACAAAGTTCGATAAATTCGTTAAGCCTATCGTTATTGATGGGCTTAATGCTGTATGTTCTATCCATAGGAACATCATAGCCCATTAACCAAGCTTCTGATACATTTAGTGCTTCAGCAAGAATGTCTAATTTTTCTTGTCTTGGTTCAACTTTGCCATTAACGTATTGGCTTAAATCATTTTTACCTAATTTAACATTATACTTGTTACAGTATGGTTGACACAGATTAAGTATATCGATTTGTTTCAAGCTTTTATTTGTCATAATTTGTTTTAGTCTTATGGCTGTATTGTAAGGTTTCATATAAATCACCTCGCAAAGTCATAATATCATACTTTGAATAAAAGTTCAAGAGCAAAATGAATGAAAGTTCAAAATAATTGAATTTTTTGTTGACAAAGTGATAACACCGTGTTAGAATGAAATTGTTCAAAAACATTGAACGTAATTCGTTACAGGAGGTGATATATATTGGCTTATAATTATGATGCACTAAATGGTTTAATTGTCGAAAAATATAAAACTAATAGTGCTTTTGCAATTGCTATGGGCTTATCAGAACGAAGTTTGTCGTTGAAATTGAATAATAAAGTTTCTTTTAAGCAACCAGAGATTGATAAAGCGGTGGAATTACTCTCTATTAATCCTAAAAAAATTGCATATTATTTTTTTGTCAAAAAAGTTCAATAAAATTGTACTTTTTTGAGAACGATTTGAGTATTATGGAAATCAACCCTTAGTTAAGCAGCAGGGGAAAAGTATACAACTTTACCGAACATAATGTGAGTACAGTTGTGACAAAATTCTTTTTTATGATGACCTTTCTGATTACGTCACAATACCTCTGCTGTTTAGTTAAGGGTTGGTTGAAAAAGATTGGAGATGAACTATGAACGAATTAAAAGTATTTACAAACGAGCAGTTCGGACAGGTGAGAACGCTTGAGGAAAATGGCAATATCTTATTTTGTGGCAGTGATGTCGCAAAATCATTAGGGTATTCAAATCCTCGTAAAGCAATGTTAGACCATTGCCAAAAAGATGGGGTAACGATTCGTGACGCCATAGATAAATATGGTCGTACACAGCAAGTCAAGTTTATCAACGAGGGCAACCTCTACCGTTTAATTGCTCACAGCAAATTACCAAGTGCTGAAAAGTTTGAACATTGGGTATTTGACGAGGTCTTACCCACAATCCGAAAAACAGGCGGCTATGTATGAATAAGTGTCAGGGGGGGTGATGTGTTGCATAATTGCAAGTTTTATGAGCCGGTTGTATTCAATGGATTTGATAATATCAAAAATGACAATAGCGTAATATGGGAGGCTTGTAAAAAGGAATTACCTAATATTATACGCTGCTTAAAATGGATCCGGGCAATGTTACTCTTTTACAGCAAAAACAAGACTTATTAAACAAGTCAATCGGTGAGACCAAAGATAAACTGCAACTTTTAAAAGAAAAATCAGCAGAAGTACAGCAACAATTTGCAAATGACGAAATCACGGAAGAACAATACAGAGATTTCCAGCGTGAAATTGTGGCAACTGAGGAGAGATTAAAAAGTCTTGAAAAAGAGGCAAAAAATTTCGGCTCAGTACATTCTCAGCAGATAGCCGCTGCCGGTGAAAAAATGATTGACTATGGCGATAAGATTACTGATGCTGGTAAAAAGATGTCAAAGGTATCGGGTGTTATTGTGGGAGTTGGTGCCGCAGCGGTTAAAACAACTGCAGACTTTGACGGTGCGATGAGTAACGTTCAGGCTATTTCGGGTGCGACAGGCGATGAGTTCACCAAACTGCGAGATAAAGCCATTGAAATGGGATCTAAAACAAAGTTTAGTGCATCGGAAAGTGCTGATGCACTTACATATATGGCTATGGCGGGTTGGAAAAGTGAGGAAATGCTTGTCGGTATAGAGGGCATTATGAACGCTGCCGCTGCAACTGGTACTGACTTGGCTATGACTTCAGATATTATAACAGATGCTTTAACTGCGTTTGGTATGGGGGCAAACGAGTCGAGCCGTATGGCAGATGTACTTGCAAAAACAAGCAACAGTGCAAACACCAATATTGAGATGTTAGGAGAAACATTTCAATATGCTGCTCCGGTTTGTGGTACTTTGGGTATTTCACTTGAAGATTGTGCGGTTGCTGCCGGATTAATGGGCAATTCAGGTATTAAAGCGTCTCAAGCGGGTACTGCTATTCGTAAAGGTTTATTAAATCTTGCGAGTCCTACAAAGAGCGTTGCTGCTGCTATGGAACAGTATAATATTAAGTTAATAGAAAACGAGGACGGCTCTATTAACTTAATGAAAACTATGCAGAATATGCGTACACAATTAGGCGGTTTGAGCGAGGCTGAGCAAACGGCTGCTATTTCTGCGATAGCGGGAAAAAATGCCGTATCCGGTTGGGCTGCGATTGTAAATGCAAGCGAAAAGGATTTTAATACTTTAACTGCCGCCATTGCTGACTCAAAGGATGCAGCAAAAGAAGCAGCCGATATACAACTTGATAACTTAAAGGGTCAGATTACAATTCTTAAATCAACTCTTGAGGGCATTGCTATTCAAATTGGCGATATTTTAATGCCGACGATAAGAGCAATAGTAGAAAAAATACAAGACTGGACGACAAAATTTTCTGCACTTGATGAGGGAACAAAAAAGATTATAGTTGTTATAGCAAGTATTATTGCTGCTATCGGTCCGATGTTGCTTATAGTTGGTAAAGTCGTCTCATCAATCGGCAGTATTTTAACATATGCTCCTAAGATAGTATCAGCGGTAAAAAGTGTAATGGGGGTAGTTTCAAAGTTAGGCGGATTTTTAGCCGCTCATCCTGCAGTAGCAATAATAGCCGCAATCGCTGCAGTTATTGCAATAGTTATATCATTGTATAAAAATTGTGAGCCTTTCAGAGAGTTTGTCGATAATCTGTGGGAAAAGATAAAAGCCTTTTTTAAGGATGTCGGCGAATGGTTTAAAAGTGTTGGCGAATGGTTTAAAGGACTTTGGGAAAGTATATCGGAATTTTTTGAAAAAGTGAAACTATTTTTCACAGAAACAATACCTAATACTGTATCAGAGTTTTGGAACAAGGTAAAAATCTTTTTTACCGAAACTATACCAAATGCAGTAAATGCTTTTATTGAAAAGATAAAAACATTTTTTACTGAGAACTGGAAAGCCTTATTGTTGTTGATTGTAAATCCTTTTGCCGGAGCGTTCAAACTGCTATATGATAATTGCGAGGGATTTCGTAATTTTGTCAATGGATTTGTTGAAAAAGTTAAAACTTTATTTACTGAGGGTCTTGAAAAAATCAAGACCTTTTTTACTGAAAAAATACCCGATTTAATACAGAAAATCGTTACTTGGTTTAGTGAATTACCAAGCAAAATATACAATGCGATTGTCGGTACAGTAGATAAAATCAGGACTTGGGGCGACAAAATCAAAGAAAAGGCTACAACTGCCATTAAAAATTTGGTGAACGGTGTTATAAGTAATGCTAAAACATTACCAGGCAAAATTGCTAACGCTATAAATGGTGCTATAACAACGGTTACCACTTGGGGCAGCAATATGGTAAATCGTGCACGTAATGCTATGAGCAATGTTGTATCAGGTGTTACGAGTAAGTTGAAAGAAATTCCGAGCAAGGTTACATCTATTGGCAGAGATATTATAGAGGGCTTATGGAACGGTATAAACGATAAAGTTGATTGGATTAAAAACAAGATTGTCGGCTTTAAAGACCAAGTTTTAAGCAAACTTAAGAGTGTGTTTGATATTCATTCACCGTCGAGATTGCTCAAGACTGAAATTGGTTATAGATTGGCTGAGGGTGTCGGCGAGGGAATTACCGAGTCAGACGCACCGGGTGACGCAATGGCAAAATTACGTAAAAACATACTCAGTGAGTCGGACGGCATCAATGGCATTACACTTAAACGTCAGATTGAAAATACTTTTAAAAGTAGTGGAGGTACTGACAACGGATTATTAAATCGTCTTGATGCTATATTAACAAAACTGGATAAACGTACACAAGTTATACTTGATACAGGTGCTTTAATCGGTGAAACGATTGACGGTTACGATAAGGCATTAGGTGAAAAAAGTACAAAATTAGCGAGGGGTTGGTAAAATGAGAGGTATTGTGATTAACAATAGCATACATACAGGAGACGATTTGGGTCTTGTTATGACTAAGAAAGATTTACCGCCTCCAACGGCTCAGACTTATAGTGTATCAGTGCCGGGACGTAATGGCGATATTGATTTAAGCGAGTTTTTGACGGGTGAGGTTGCATATAACAACCGTACATTATCATTTGAATTTTTCGGGAACGGCTCAAGAGAGACCGTTCTCGAACTTATTGACACGATGCTGGGCTATCACGGACAAAAAGTCGAAATAATACTTGATGATTATCCGGATTGGTATTATACCGGCAGAGCAAAAGTAGAGTATACAGATAGCGGATATTACGCTACATTTCAATTAACTGTTGATGCTCAGCCTTTCAGTTATGCGATTAACCCTAAAACTTATAATTTTAGGGTTAACGGGTCTCGTCAGGTATCTTTGTACAATTGTGGTGTGACAGTTATACCAACAATTACGGTTGATAAAGACACTACCGTTATAAATGGCAAAAACACATTGAGATTGAGTAAGGGTACTTATGAGTCCTCTGCTCTTAAATTATCAAAAGGGGCAACGGTGCTTGTCTTTGAGGGTGATTGTAATGTGTCTATTACGTACAGAGAGGCGGTTATTTGATGTATTTGATAAAGAATGATGAACTTACATTATACAACCCGGTAAATGCCGATTTGACGCTCTTATCACCTACGCTTAATTTGGGCGTTAATAAAGTCGGCTCGTTGACATTTTCAATACCGCCGACGCATCCTTATTTTAATAAGGTTAAGAAAATGGAGTCTGTAATAACTGTATATCAGGATGCGGATATTATTTTTAAAGGTCGCGTATTTAGTGATAATGTAGGCTTTTATAAAATCAAAAAAGTTGAGGTTGAGGGAGTTTTGGCATATCTTAATGACTCTATTATACGCCCGTATAATTTTACAGGAGGGGTACGGGAGTATCTTGATTTTTTAATATCTCAGCACAACGAGCAGGTTGAGGCGAAACAGCAATTTATACTTGGTGAGGTTACAGTTACAGATCCAAACGATTATATTATACGTGCAAATTCCAACAATCCGAATACTTGGAGCGAGATAACCGATAAATTAATCCATTTGTTAGGTGGTTATATTTGCGTCAGATATGAGAACGATGGCAATTATATTGATTATTTAATTGATTATTCTGATACATCCACGCAAGAGATTAGATTTGCAGTTAATTTGTTAGACCTTGAAAGTGAGGTCAGAGGCGACAATTTGGCAACCTGTATAATTCCTTATGGTATGAATTTATCAGAGGTTACAGAGTATCAGTCTGCAGAGGCAATACAAGAGGCGATTGATAATAATAATGCATCCGTTGAGGAAATCAAAAATAAGATAACGGAACTAAAACGCAAATATAGCAGCAATCAAATCTCAAATGATGAATATAAAAGCGAATACAGTGACCTCAATAAAGAACGTGCAGAGATTGAAAAAGAGATTGTATCACTCCGCAATGCTTTGTATCAGTGGGACACTTTAGGCGGTGGTGATCAACGCGTTACAATTAAGAGTGTAAATAATGGTGTTGATTATATCCAAAACGATGAGGCAGTTAGTAAATATGGAAAGATTTACGAGGTTGTGACGTGGGATGATGTCGCAGAGCCTAAACACTTATTAACTAAGGCAAGGGCATATCTGCAAGATAAAATTAAATTAAGCGGTAAGTTATCCGTAAAAGCGATTGATTTGCATCTTTCTGATACTGATATTGAGGCGTTCCATATAGGGGATTACATTCGTGTTTATAGTGAGCCTCACGGAATTGATGAGATTATGTTATTAACTGATTATAATCTCGATTTGACAAATCCTGCAGGTTTTCAATTTACACTCGGTCTTGAGTCGAATAGTTTTTTAGACTCTCAGATTACGAGTGACCGTGTAATTAACGATAATGTAAATCGTATAGATGAAGTGTCTAAAGAGGTAGATGTTACCAATGATAAAATAACAGCAAATCTCAAAGAGACTTTACAATATATCAATAGTGTTATTG
>VSOH01000304.1 GCA_009774735.1 Clostridiales bacterium | reverse complement strand
TATCAATAGTGTTATTGATAATTCTGAACAATATGTAAGACAAATGCTGAAAGATTATCGTAAAACATCAGATATGGAAGATATTACGGAGTTGGTATCAACAACCTTTCAGCAGAATGCTAATGAAATACAAATTGTATTTGATAAATTATCAAGTACGATAACATCGGATGTTGATGGTATTTATAGAGAGTTTGAGAACATCAGTAAATATATTAGGTTTACTGACGGTGATATTTTGCTCGGTGAGGTTGGCAACGATATGCAGACACGCATTAGTAATGGTCGTATTTCTTTTGAGTATAACGGTCTTGAGGTTGCATATATAAAAGACGATTATCTGTATATTAAAAGTGCTGAAATTCTCGACCATTTGATTATAGGTAATTTTGCATTTATTCCGCGTCCAAATGGTAATTTATCCTTTAAATATATCGGTAGTGAGGAGGAGTGATATATGTCTGATATGAACGGTAATGTAAAATGGGTAAGTGATGATAAAAAAATCACAATTCGGTGTAATTATGAGGTTGCTCAGGATAAAGAGCAGTTAACGTCAACTGTTACCTGTGATTTGTATATGGTTACTGATTTGGATGTTAATATTCCGTCGCAGACTCATACTGTTACTATCGGCGGTACAGCACAATATATAAATAGTGCTATTATCGGAACAGGAGAGATACATATTGGAAGAACATCAAAGGTGTTATATCACAATGCTAATGGAACTTGCGATGCATATGATATGAGGTTTAATATTGTTGTTAACTCTGTACTTGGCGGAGTTAGATATGATACGATAGCCATTTGGGGCTATTACCACACTGTAGAGCCTTTACCTGCACCTGCAACAATAACGCTTGATAAGACATCTTGTTGCGTCGGAAAGCAGTTAATAATAAATATAGACAAGGCTTTTGATAATTATGTCGTTGATCTTGAGTATACTTTTTTAGATAACAGCGGATATATTGAACAAAAATATAAACCGAGAAAATCATATTGGACTATACCGCTATTGTTAGCGGAGCAAATACCCAATTTGACAAGCGGTATATGCTCGGTCAGATGTGTTACATACGATGAAAACGGTCAAAGCTTGGGATCATCGCAAAGCAGTTTTACACTAACTGTTGATGATACTCTTGCACCGACACTTGATTTCAGGGTATTATCTGATATTGCGGAAGAAACAACAACATTCATATGTAATCTATCAAATATTAATATTATCGGTAAAGCACTCGGACAATATGGTGCAACAATCAAGAGCGTGAATGCTAAAGTTGGCGGTCTGCGAAATTCCTTTGCGACATATAACAAACCTTGGGTAGGTGACCCCGATAGTACATTTTATGGTTACGGCACTATAATTGATAAGAGCGGTCAAATACCTGTTGAGGTTACTTGTTCTGACTCAAGAGGATTTACGACGACCAAAACGATTACAGTGGATTTTATAGATTACTGTAATTTGACATTGGACTCCTGTACAGTAAAGCGGTGTGACACAAACGGTAATCTCGAGGACGAGGGGGATAATGCGTTAGTCCAAATTAATGGTCGAGTATCAGCGACGTTAAACAATACTTATGCTGCTAAAATAAGGTATAAACCTACGGGTGCTACTGATAAATTATCGTGGAAAACAGTTGAAGTAAAAGGCACATCGGGAATATATGAATTTAATATCAGCAAAGTAATCAAAGGCGTTGAGGCTACTAAGTCATATAATTTTGAAATTATTGTCAATGATACTTTGGATGAGTATAAGCGTACTACGTATAAAATCATTCTTGACTGTAACAATGTTGATATTGATTTTTACGGCAAGGGTACAGGTATAGCATTTGGCGGTGTTGCTACTGAGCCGGGTATAGCCGATTTCTTTATGCCGATTAAGGCTCGCAAAGGTTTTGAGCCTGTTGATTTTGAGTACAGCGATTTTAACAAGTTTGTTGACGAGGGTACTTTTGTAAGCGGGAACGGTGCTACAACAGGTGGTATAAGTCACGCTCCGGCATATGAGGGTGTAGGTCAATCCATTTTAATCGTACATTTAAGCAGTGTGCAAAAATCAAAAAATGGTGATTACTACAAAAAAACAATACATCAGACGCTAATTAGGGTTTCTGAAAAGACCGGTATATCATCCCGGACGCCGACAGGTGTCGAGGTGTGGTTTAGAACGGGTTACTATGGTGTAAATGTTATAGACGGCTATAATTGGGACTCGTGGAGACCGCTAATCAAAACAACTAATCGTGTTTTATGGAGTGGAGCTTATTATATGACGAGTAATCATACCGCAAATTTATCGGAGAGTATTTCTGCTCAGCCTAACGGTGCAGCATTGGTGTTTTCAACTTATGATATTGAAAATAACACACCCAATGAGTATGGTTGGCAGATATTCTATATACCGAAATCAATGGTGCCGCTGACATCTGCAGGGTATCAATTTACACTTACTTGGGGTGACTTTAATTATATTGGTCGAAAATACTTGTATATTCGTGATAAGAGTATACTTGGCAATGATAATAATAAAAACAAAGGAACAAACAGCGGTATTACTTACGACAATTCAAGATTTGTATTGCGTTATGTAATCGGATTTTAAGGAGTAAAAAATGGATAAGTTATTTAATATTTCATCAATCGTCGGCGGTATCGTCGGCGGTTTTTTATGCAATCTTTTCGGCGGTTATGATGTGATACTTAAAGCGTTAATTGCTTTTATTGTATTGGATTACATAACCGGTGTGTTAAAGGCAATTTATACTAAAACGGTATCAAGTGAAACAGGATTTAAAGGTCTGATACGCAAGTTTTTAATTCTAATAGTTGTCGTTGTTGCGGTGATTATTGAGAACGTTTTAGGTGGTGCAGTACCTATCAGAGAAATTACAATTATATTTTTCCTCTGTAACGAGGGTATTTCATTGCTTGAGAACGCTGCCGAGTTTATACCTATACCTGAAAAATTGAAAGCGATTTTTATTCAGATACGCGATAAGAATATAAAGGCTGAGAATGAGGAGGACTCTGACGATGAATAAAGTGTTAATCGTTTTAGATCCCGGACATTGTCACGGTGTTAATAATGGAGTAGTGGAGGGGTATTGTGAGGGTGACAAAATGTTTGCTTTATCACAGTATCAGAAAAAGGCTCTTGAGGCTCTTGGCTTTAAGGTTGTTATAACGCATAAGGTCAATAAAGATTTATCTTTATATGAACGCGGCAAAATCGCCTCTGATAAATCGGATAAATTCAACAAGGTTGTTTTTATATCTAATCACACGAGTGATAATGAGAATGGTGTCGGCATTTATCGTTCTGTAAAATGTGACGGCTCTGTTGCTCTTGGTAATTTATTACTTGATGATATTGTTTCAATAACAGGGACTGAACGCAGGGGCGTATTTGCTCGTAAGGGTAATTATGGCGACATATACGGAGTATTACGAGGGGCGACCATTACAAAAGACAATAAGGTCGATGCATTTATAATCCAGTATGGTAATCACAACAATGTGAGCGAGTGCGAGTATTTAAACAATGATGAAAATTTGAAAACGATAGCCGATGCAGTGGCTGATACTTTATATCAATATTTCGTTAAGGAGTAATTAGAATGGCTTATTATTACAATCAAATGAATTACAACAATATAACTTATGCATATAAGGGGAATGGAAAGACAATCAAGACATCGGGCTGTGGCGTCTGTGCGGCTTGTATTACGGTTAATAATCTTGTAGGAAAAGAATTATATACCGTAAAGCAAATGGCTGAATTAGCCCTCAAGAATGGTGCAAGAGATAACAGTGGTACAAATGAGACAACATTGTTAAAGGCTCTTTGTAAATCGGTCAGCGGTTTGTCTTTTACCACTACTAACGATGAGAGCAAACTTGTATCGCATCTTAAGAATGGCGGTATTGCTATTGCTAATCAGGGGGATGCATATAATGTATTCAGTACAGCAGGGCATTTTGTTGTGTGTTATCGTATGAGTGGTAATAACATTGAGGTGTTTGACCCTCAAATGTACAGTGGTAAATATGATGCATACAGCAGACCAAAGAGAATTATCAAGAAAACAACAAACGGTTGTATTATTTCTCAGTCTGAAATCGGAAAGGCAACGAGAGACCGCTCTCCCGCTTATTTCTTGGTATCATACAAAAAGCCTAATGTATCTCAGTCGACAACATCAAACAAGGTAAACAATTCCGCTCCGAATTTTAAGGTAGGCAGTGTATATACTCTCACCACTAATGTAAAAGTAAGAACGGGTGCGGGCACTAACTACTCGCAAAAGAAACGCTCACAACTTACCGTTGACGGTCGAAAGAATGCACTCAATCAGACTTATGCTGTATTAAAGAGCGGCACAAAATTTACTGTGCAGCAAGTTAAAAAGAACGGCTCTGACATATGGGTGAAAATTCCAAGCGGTTGGATTTGTGTTTATTATAACGGTTCGAAATATGCAAAGTGATTTTAAAACTTTGTAAATATATTTCTAAAGTTTATTTCTAATTTTGAAAGTTAGACGATAGTTAGTAAATATTTAGATAATGGTTAAAATATTTTAATTGTTCGGAAATTCCGAACAATTAATTTAAAACTTATCCCCCTCTTTCTCTTGATTGAGACTGAGGGGATTTTTTTGTTTTAGTATTAAAGCGTAAATGAATAGCCTGAATATTTAGAAATAGCATCAGTAATTGATGTTGTATTATTGATATCTATTTCTTGTGGTACTCTATATATTTTTGCCTCAATGAAAGTGTCAGGATATTCGCAATCAATCGAATTCTTTATATTAATGTAAGCCTGTTCATAAGTTGCAATTGCCTCATCATAAACCGCTCCTAAATATAATGTTTGATTTTCATCACCTGTAATATCATCAATTTTGTATATAGTTACATAACCATCACCTTTGTAATTAAGTATTTTTTCAATTACAAGACGTTTGCACCATTCCGGGCACTTCCTGTTGCCAAGTTCCCAGTCTTGAAATGTTCTTCTTGGTATTCTGAATAAGTCAGTGATATCCTGTTGTGTGAATTTCATAAATTTTCTGATATTTTTAAGGTTCATTTTATATTCCTCCGAGCTTTAAAGGCTGCCGCCGTATTTATGGGATAGGGCTGATATGCTCAACCCTCCAGAAGCATTAGATTAATTCCATACAATATTGATAATCATATTCTTCTCCATGCACAGTTACAGAATTGCCCTCATTAAAGAAGTTATATAACCATTCTGAAAATGCCTCAGGAGAACCAGCATTATAATTTTTTTCTTTAAGCCATTCTATTAATTTACGCACATTATAAAATGTATATTCTAATTTAAACATATTTTATACCTCGTTGTTTTTGTTTCTATTTATAAGATATATACTAAGTTTTGCGATACCAAATACAACAAGGATAATGCCAAGCGTTATTAAGAATTTACTCATATTGACACCTCGTTAAATTTATTA
>VSOH01000303.1 GCA_009774735.1 Clostridiales bacterium | reverse complement strand
TCAAGATAACTGCTTACACATATCATCTTGTCGATGAGGTAGCCATAACGACACCCCCCTCTAAAATAGTGAATATAATCGCCGTGTAACACAGCGATAACTGGATTAGTCAATCTGAGCATTTCTATCATTGAATATTCCGGAAAACCATCATTGGAGACAATCACGGAATCAAAAGACAAATGAGCTGCAATCCTCTTGGCATATGAATAGCGGCTTTCAATCCACGGATTTCTCTGTGGAAGAGCAATCACTTCAGCATTGCCAAAATCAGCTATGGACGATGGCTTGCAATAGCAAGGGCCGGTAAGGATTACTTTCTTGTGAATATCAGGATGAGTACTATATTTTATCAGATTACTGACAACACCGGCAACTCCACCCATTGCATTCGGAAGAATATAAACGATCTCGCGTGCCATTATTTCACTAATTTGTATAATTTATCAACCATTGGCTTTGCAATAGAAATCGCAGAACTTAAGCCCTGAGTATGCATCAATTTATTATATGCAATATATATAGAGACATAAACCAAACTCTTTACAATTAGGGACAGCAAACAATTGTTGAATAATGTTTCATCAATAAGTACATTGTCAGCAATGACTAATATCACAAAAGGTATAAAATAAACTGCAATGGATTTTAACTGCTCCCAAATACTTAAATTAATGTATTTCAATGCCCACATATTAAACGGCATTCCTATCAAAGCCCCGATTGATACTGCCCAAATATATCCATACACACCATAGTGAATACCTATGGGTATAGAAAGTACAAGCAATCCTTTCTTAATTAACTCTATCTTCAGATTTAAGTCCGTACGACCGATAGCCATCAGGGCATTTACTAGAATTGACGGAATAGTCAATGTTATGGAAAATAATCCGAGTATTTTGAAAAACTCTACAGCACCAATCCATTTGTCACCATATAGTAGTACAATTATATCAAATGCGCATACAATCATGAGACCTGAGAACAGGAACGTGAGGAAACTCACAACTTGAACGATTCTCAACACATTATGACGAAGCATTGGTATATCGTCCTGATACTTGCAAAATGTTGGGAACAGCACACTAGCGAATGAAGAAAATGAATATTGAATTACGAGACCATTTAATGAGCATGCTCTGTAATACAAGCCGAGAAGTGAAGCGTTAAAAAATTTCCCAATGAGTATAGTGTTTAGCCGAGTGAAGATTTGGTCAATCATGACCGATAAGGAAAATTTATAACCGAAGCTCCACAATTCTTTTATTTCATTGATTTTAAAGCACATCAACGGCCACCATTTTGTTATCCAGTATTGCAAAACCAGACTTATGATCCATCCGGATATCTGTGAATATATCAAGGCCCAAACCCCATATCCTATAATTGCAAGGACAATGCCAATTATACCGGACAAAATTCCAGTTACAACTGAAATTCTGAAAGGTGTTTTATAGTTCAACGCTTTTTTGAACAAAACGTCAGGCATCACTTGCAAAGCCTTTACAATAAAAGTTGGTGACAACACTTTGACTATGATTGAGAGACGTTTGTCATTAAAGAAATCAGCTATCAGATTTGATGAAAAAAACATGATGACGGCTAAGACTATTCCCATCAATAAATTGATGTAAAACACTGTGGATAATTGCCGCCGTGAAACTTCTTTAGCTTGAACTAAAGATGCACCGAACCCGAAATCAACAAAAGCCTCCACGACACCTACAAAAACGGTTGCCATGCCAACCAATCCGAAATCTTCTGGTGTCAGCAACCGCGCAAGGACAAGTGATACAATGAAATTTCTCACTTGATTGATAATCGTCGTGGAGAAATTCCAAAATCCGGCCTTCATCCCGGCTTTTTTGATTTGTGTGTTGTTATCTGACATTTTATAAATTCACAATTGGAGGTGTTTGGCATTGCCTTATGAAATCTAAACGCATGATTTTGAGCTTTTCATCTTGATCAGAATCGGCGTCAGAATTTCTTTTTGTGCTGTCATTGTTGGGAATATATTTCGAAATATTGGTATTGCCAATATGCATAAAAAAATTGTCACAATTATCCCTGGCCAAGAACTGTCAATGCCGGTAATTGATTTCATGGAATTGATTATCAGACCTAGTATTATGTTGTGTATCCCAAGTGTGATAATTGAATATCTGCCAAGATAAGATAATATAGGAATATGTTTTATTACCTTGCATAGGTGCAAAAAACCATATACCATGACAATGGATAATGGTATATAGATCAGAATGTCGTTTAAGGTTGCATGACATTTATACATATCTATGTCTGGCCAACTAAAATATGATCCGAAACCCCATACCGTTAACAATGAAATTACAAAAATCAATATGTCTCGAATGTGGTTTTTGCTGTTGTTTTGTAATGTCGATATTTTACGCGTTTGTACCCCTGCATAAAAAAAGGGAATTGACATAAGCGCACTCGTTAAATGCAATGGCAAGAAAATGTCTTTGATTGTAAAAAACGCACCTATGGCAGTTATAATAGAAATCATCGTCAGTTCTTGAACTATGCCTTTTGATAATCGTCTAACTACAAAGAAAATGATATTGTCCCAGAACAAACATAGCAAGAAATAGACGGGTGATGGTATTGGTTTAAAAAGAGTGATATCATTAAATTTAACAGAGGTGTACGCGGGGAATATGCGATTAAGTATCATTCCGGATAACACCGTAACCGTTAGAAAAAAGAGAAACGGTATTATTAGTTTGTCGATCTTTTTCGCCACTAAATTTATTATACCGCCATAGTCTTTATAAAACAATCCTGAAAGCATAAAATACAAAGGCATGCGTAACATTAATAGCAATGGCCATGTTATAGCTCCTCCATGAAAGCAGACTACTAATGTAATACAAATACCTTTGGCGAGATCTATAAATTCGAGCCTTGATTTGGAAGAGGATATTTTGCCGGATAAATCAAATGGATATTCCGGCTTTTGTTTTTCGCACGGATGGTGCACATAGGGGGGGGTAATCAACTGATCCATTGACGATTATTAAGCATTAGAGATAATCTTATTGCTGATTCCATAGCCTTGTCCATATTGAAATAT
>VSOH01000302.1 GCA_009774735.1 Clostridiales bacterium | reverse complement strand
CGAAGCCGTAATACGTGATGTAGTACGGTCTGGGGGGCTCGGAGATGTGTATAATAGCCAGCCTATCCGCGCGTGGCCGCGCGCGTGCGGGGGAGGGCCATTTGGGCGGTGATTTGGAGAATTCCGGGGTGAATCATGGTGAGGCTGCGCCTCCGCAAGTGCCTGATTCTGACGAATCAGGAGGTGTTTCAGATTCTCGCGGCGGTGTGATAGACGGTTTGTTAAGTAGTGTTAATGTTTTCAGAGCTAGTGAGTTGCCGTTTAAGGAGGAGGTGGCCGGGGTAGTGCCAAAAAGGCCGAAGCGGTGTGCGGGCGTGTATGCTTTCGACGTGCCGGGGAGTGTGGAGGAGGTGCTGGCCGAGATGAGGAATGGTTTACATTACTCAGAACGGGAAGATGAGCGTGTGAGGATGCTGGCGACGGATTTTTACGAGCATTACAAGGACGGGAGGACTGCGGGAGGCGGGTTGCTGAAGAATTGGAGGTATAAGGCGAAGGTTTGGCTGCAAGAGAATGCGCGGAAGTGGCAGAAGGAGCGGTTGCGGGAGGAACAGAGGGGGCGCAATCGTGCGGCAGGTCAGGGCGTGAGAGAGGATATTGTGATTGATGCAGAAGGGTTTTAGTAATGAATGATGATTTAGATGATTTAATGTCCCGTCTTGATCTGTATGTGAGTGACGAGGCGACAGAGGATGAGCCTACCATGTTTGACGATGCCGATGTGGTGTTTTCCCGCAAGTTGAAGCGGCTGAAGATGTGGGGCTGGCCGGAACAGTATTGCAAGCTGAAGCTTCCGTTTGCATCCGTGGAGGACGTGGATGCGGAACGCAAGGCCGGGATGTTGAGGGCTTGGCTGCTGGGGATGGCCGGGAAGGGGATGCTGGCCGTGGTGCTTGGCCTGAGAGGTACGGGCAAGACGTTGTCCGCCTGCAAGCTGGCGCGGGATTGCGGGTATGAGAGGGCATGGTATTTCAGCGGGGATGGCCTGTACCGGGAGAGGCTGGCGAAGATTGGGCTGGGAGGCAGTTTTGAGCGTGATTTTGCCGTGCAGATAGGGCATCGGCGCAAGAGTTTGCTGGTGCTGGATGAGTTTCAGCGCGGTATTGGGTACAAGGGGGAAGGCAGGGATTTGAGTTTGGATTTTTTTGAGGAGGTGGTGAATGCCCGGTATAACGCGGAAGAAGATACCGTTATCGTTGCTAATTGGACGACGGATGATTTCAATAGGTACATGCCGGATAGCGTGAAGGATCGTGTGATCCAGCGGAGGAGCGAGAATCGTGGAGGGGTCAGGTGGTGCGATTGGCGGAGTTTCCGGCGTGCGTGACAGATTTCCCGGAACGGGTGTTTCGGAAAAAACAGAAATAAACATAATAATATAAATATATTATGACTAAAAAGACAGTAAATAAGAGCAAGGTGGGGAAGAGTGAGGACATGAAGGCAACACAGGAGTATGTTGTGCGCATGTATGGCGATAGCATGGTTTGTGAGCCGTGCTGTGAGCCTGATGAGGCGTGTTGTGGTGATGATGCCGCCCTGCGCGGGGTTATTAGCGCGTCGGGTATGGTGCGTGTTGGTCGGAGACAGGCACGGCAGGGCAAGAAGTACCACGGGGAACGGCTGAAGCTGCTGGTGGAGGTGTGCGAGAAGTGGTGTTTGTTCCGTCAGCCGTGGAATACGCTGTTTGTCCGTGATGCGCATGCTCTGATTGATTTGGGCTTGCTGGAATATGTGAAGTCTGATAACGGATATATTCAGGTGAAGCCTACGGAGACGGGCATTGACCGGTACAAGACGATTGTGGCCGGGGTGTTCGGTGTGGAGGTTGAGGTTGCCTGAATCGGCGGGCGGTTGAAGCGTTAATGCGTATTGATGGTTTGAACGGAGGAGGATGCGGCCATGTGGAGGGCCGCCCGTTCAGGCCGTTGCCACAACGGC
Source organism: Clostridiales bacterium (assembly GCA_009774735.1). Taxonomy (GTDB): domain Bacteria; phylum Bacillota; class Clostridia; order Oscillospirales; family Acutalibacteraceae; genus Eubacterium_R. The sequence goes on along the minus strand of VSOH01000302.1, from coordinate 11,826 downwards.
GATGAAGATGTATCGTTTGGTGGCGGCGACGGTGAGAGCGGTGTGTTTTGGGGAGCTGGAGATGACGCCGCTGGATTTTCTGGTACTGCTGGCGGTGGGGGAGCTGGGAGAGGTTGAGTGCAGAGGGGTAGTGGCGTGGTGCCGGGCGCGGAATAGCCAGTCTGTTTCCAATGCGCTGGCAAGGTTGCGGAGGATGGGGCTGCTGGAGGTCAAGGGGCAGAGGCCCTGCGTGACGTATGCGGCGAGCGCGGAGGGGAGGAGGGTGATAGAGGGCAGGTTTGCAAGATTAAGGTTAAGGATGCAAGATGATGAAGAAGTTAAGCGATAAGGAAGATGAGTTTTGCAAGATGGTTGTGTGGGAGAGTTTTACTCCCCGCGCGGCTTATGCGATTGTGTGGAATCCCGGTGATGATGCGAGCGCGAGCTCAGGAGCGAGCCGCAAGATGAGGGAGCCGCACATACAGGAGGAGCTGAAGAGGTTGAGAGCAGAGCTTGATGATGGGTATGCCCTGAGCGCAAAGGAGAAGAGGAGGTTTTTGGCTAAGCTGGTGCGCGGGGAGGTGGGCGTGGATTTGGGGCTGTTTGATTCCGTCCCTACTGTGCAGGAGGTGATGACTGCGATTAAGATTGATAATGAGATGGCCGGGCATAATGCGCCGTCTGAGGTGAATGTTGGGGGCCCTACGTTGGCGGAGGCTATTTTCGGGTTGTTGGGTGATCAGAGTTTGAAGGTGGGCGGCAGTAGTGAGACGGTGACAGATGGCGAGTAGAGGTTTTTTCCCTCCCCTTAATGGTATGGATGATGCCGTGTTGGGCAGGTTTGCGGAGGTGCTTGGAGACAGGGAGTGGCGGTTGAATCATTTGTATTGGGTGGAGAGCAAGATGGTGAAGGGAGGGGATAAGGTGGTGCGGTTCCGCATGAACAGAGTTCAGAACAAGTTGCACCGGGGGCTGCATCACCGCAATGCTATTTTGAAGAGTCGCCAGATGGGGATCAGCACTTATCTTGCGATGCTGGCGTTGGATTGCATGTTGTTTGTTGATGGGTTCCATGCCGGGATTGTGGATAAGTCTTTGCCGGATGCCGAGAATAAGCTGGGCAAGATCAGGTTTGCATGGGACAGGCTGGATTATGTGCCTGCACATGCGACTGATGAGGATTTGTGGCTGGCGAGGCTGGGCCGGATGATTAAGGAGAGGACTGGCAAGCTGGTGAAGAGCAAAGGGCTGGTGCCGGTGTATGCTAATGACCGTGAGCTGAGGTTTGCCAATGGGAGCGATATTTATTCCGGGGCCAGTTTGCGCGGCGGCACATTGGATTTGCTTTGGCTGACGGAGTTTGGGAGTACGGCGTGCCATTTTCCAGCCAAGGCTGCGGAAATATTGTCCGGGGCGTTTAATACGGTGCCGAGCGACGGGTTTTTGTTTAACGAGTCAACGCATGAAGGAGGCAGAACCGGGCTGAATTATGAGATTATGAAGGGGGCGCTGGATTTGACGGGGAAGAGGCTTTCTAATGTGCAGTGGAAGTTTTTCTTTTTCCCGTGGTTTGAGGATTCAGGGTACGTTCTGGCCGGAGAGGGGTATGATGTGCTGGATGAGGACAGGGCGTATTTTGACGAGTTGAGGGAGAAGGGTATCAGCCTGAGTCAGGAGCAGATGGTGTGGTACAGCCACATGAAGCAGACGCAGGGAGAGTTGATGAAGCAGGAGTACCCGAGTACGCCGGAGGAGGCGTTGTGGCCGCATGTGTCGGGGGCGATTTATGGTGCCGTGATGCACAGGTTGCGGGCGCAGGGGCGCGTGGGGGCGGCGTTTGCCGTGGAGCCGGGTTTTCCTTTGGTGTCTGCCTGGGATTTAGGGTTGAATGATAGTACGGCTATTTGGGCAGCTCAGGTGGTAGGGTATGAGGTGAGGTTGCTGAAGTTTTACCAGAGCAGCGGTTTGGGGATGACGGAGTATGCCGAGGTGATTCGTTTGTGGGAGCGAGAGTTGGGGATGAGTTTTGATGAGCATTTGTTTCCGCACGACGGTAACCGGAGGAATTGGGGCGGTGATCCTATGTCTCTTTTTCGGAATACCGGGATTGGAGGGCGGCTGGTGAGGGTGCCGAGGATTCCGCGCGTGTGGATGGGGATTGATGCCGTGAGGACGATGTTGAAGAATGCGGTGTTTCATGAGGATTGTCTGAAGGAGTGCCGGGGTGAGGGTGATGTGAAGTTGTTGAGCGGGGTGGATTGCATTGCCGCTTACCGCAAGAAGACGGTGCTGGAGGATGGGGTGAGCCATGATGTGCCGGAGCATAACGAGGCGTCTCATGGGGCTGATGCGTTGAGGACGCTGGGCGAGGCGTTGAAGAAGGGGCTGGTGTCACGTGCGAGCGGTTTTGTTAGCCGTGAGGAGTCTGGAGGCTGGCTGGATGAGGATGATGATTGGGGCGGAGGGAACAGGAGCGGAGGATTGGCGAGGATGGATTGATTTTTTTGTGTGTTTGTTGTTGATGGTTTGCGTGTTGTGTGGGTATCTAATTAAATGATTAGATGCGTTTTTGTTTTTCCGTGGTATGAGTGGGGTATGGGTTTCAAGAAGAATATGAAGGGTGAAGCTCCTCCCGTTCAGGCTCCGAAGGTGGAGACGGTGAGTGCCGGGGAGAGCGAACATGCGGCGAAGCGCAGTTTACTGGAGGAGCAACGCAGACGGCGAGGCAGGGCATCAACCCTGCTTGCGAGTGAGGTAGAGAGGCAGCATGGAGGCGCGGCTAGTGGTAAACGGGAGACGTTGGGATGAGCCGTCAGGATGAGGCGGATGAGCTGGTGCGCCTGTATAACGGGTTGAGGAAGCAACGGGATGAGCTTGCAAAGACGTGGCAGTTTGCCCGCTGGTATTTGCTGCCGAACAGGGTGGATGATTTAAGGTTTCGTCCGTCCGATTTTGTGGGCAGGGTGCGGAATGGGGCGGCCAGGATGGCCTGTGCCCGGCTGGCCGGAGCGCATATGAGCCATATTGTGACGAGCCATGAGCCGTGGTTCAAGTGGATCGCGAGGCCCGGAGATGTAGCGGAGGAGGATGTGGAGGAGGCTAACGCATGGTATGGCAAGTGTTCCGATATTGCTTTGATGGAGCTGACGCGGAGCAATTTTTATTCCGAGATTTACGAGTGTTTTCTTGATCGTGTCGGCATGGGGACGGGGAGTTTGTATTGCGGGCCGGGCAGGAGCGTGAGGTTGTTGTTTAAGGCGATTTCCCCGGAACAGGTTTGCGGGGAGGTGGATGACGAGGGCCGGGTGGTGGTGTTTGTGAGGGAGATGCTGTTGTCTGCTTATGATGTGGCGGATTTGTTTGGCAAGGCGGCTTTGAGTGAGGGGATGGCGGCGGATTATCATCAGGGAGGGGCCGGTATGTATGAGAAGAAGTGGGTGGTGCTGCATGTGGTGCGGCGGGCGAAGAAGCCGAAGATGGGCCGCGGCTGGGAGAGTTTTTATGTGGATCAGCAGGGGAAGAGGGTGATGCGGCGGGAGATGGAGTGGGAGATGCCGTATATGGCGACGCGCTGGAAGATGAATGGGACAAGTTTTTTCGGGTTTGCTCCGTGGCAGGATGTGGAGGGCGAGGTGAGGGGGGTGGAGGAGATTGAGAAGGATTTGGAGAAGGCGCGGCGTGTGGCGATAGATCCCCGGATTTTGACGGCGGCAAAGCTGGTGGGAGAGGTTGATTTGCGGGCTGGCGGGAAGACGTTGGTTGATCCGGATTTGTTGCAGGGTGGCGGAGTGTTGTTGCCGAAGGAGTGGGCGGCTGTGGGGGATGTGAGTCTTTCTTATAAGCAGCTTGCGGATAAGGAGCAGCGGATTAAGGATGCGTTTTTGGTGCCGATGCTGGAGCTGTTTGCGTATGATGAGGGTAAGAAGGGGTTTCCCACGGCGACGGAGGTGATGGCGCGCGAGAATCAGTATTTGTTGCAGTTTTTTCCGTCTTTCGTGCAGTTTGCCTATGATGTGCAGCCGACGCTGGACAGGGTGTTTATGGTGCTGTACAGGGCCGGGGTTTTTCCAGATCCGCCTGATTGCGTGAGAGAGGATGTGATTAGGAATGGTTCTGTTGTGGGGACTGCGCTGAAGAATCCGGGGGTGACGTATAATAATAAGGTGGCGTTGGTGCTGAAGCGGATTGAGAGCGATGCTTTTGCTGCCGCGTTGAGGGAGGCGGTGGAGTTGGGTGAGGCGGTTCCCGGTTTGCTGGATCATTTGGATGTGGATCGTGGCATGAGAGCGCGGCTGCGGTCTCTTGGCGTGTCTGAGGATAGTATCAGGGGGAATATTGAGGTGGAGGACATGAGGCGGCGGAAGAGTGCGGCGGTGATGGATGAGGATGAGTTGAGGCTGCGTCAGGCGGGCGCGGCTGTGATGAAGGATGAGGCTGCGGCTGCCAAGATGGCGGCGGAGGCTCAGGGTGGAGCGGCGTAGTTGATTTATGAGCAGCACGTTTTATGATTAGTTATAATGTAGATAAAGAGAAGGAGTTGTTAGATTTGTTTGCGCGGAGGTGGAAAGCCAAGAGGTTGTTGTTGCGGAGCGAGGAGTGGAAGGTGGTGCTGGAGTGGATGAAGGAGTTTTTTCAGACAGATTTGCCGTGTTTTCAGAAGCAGGATGGGGAGAGGTTGTTTGATCCTTTGGATGCGATGAGGCGGGATGCTCACCGGGAGGTGGTGTTGTGGCTGGAGATGCTGCCGAAGGATAAGGGTAGAGAGGAGGGCGAGTAATGAAGAGACGGTACAGGAGAGGGATTGGCAAGAGTACGGGGAAGGGGCCGAAACGGCCTGCCGTGGCGGAGGTGGCAGAAGGCGGAGCTCAACAGATTGAAGATAGAAGAAGTGATATGATTAATGATAAAGAATGCAATCATGCCGAGGCGATAGCCAAGGATTTTTATGGGGTAGTTTCCGAGGATAACGGCGGCGGCTGGAAGTCTTGGGGAGATTTAACCGATCCGCAGCGGGCAGCGTTTGTGCGATTGGCGCAGCAAGCCCTGCCCATTATTGGCAGGCACGCGCTGGGGGATGTCCGCAATTACCTTTTAGGGCAGGCCAAGACCTCCACCGGCTGGAAAAAATGGCTTTACTGGGCCGGGGGAGTTATTATTGGGGGCATCCTGTTTGGCGGTGTTGCCACCCTGTCCGGATGCGGTCATAACGTGGATGTGACGCCAGACCGGGCTGAGGTGTGCAAGGATGGGACTTGTTTGGTTCTGGAGCCGGGGCGTGTGAGTTTTTCACAGGTTCAGCCCGTGAGTGATGTTCCTCCCGTAGTTAAACAGGATAAGTAAGATGACCGGTTCCCTGACGAGCTGTTCCGTTCTTGGCGCGGCGATGCTGACGGTGGCGAATGCCGTTACTTCCACCCCGACGATTGATAGTTTGATGACTCCGGCGAGTGTGGTGAGCGTGATGTCGATTTTCCTTTGGAGGGAGACGAAGAAGAATGAGAAGTTGCAGGCGGAGTTGGAGAAGGAGCGGGAGGCGCGTCGGGTGGCCGAGCATAAGTGCAGTTCGTGTCAGTTTGTAGTAGAGGCGAATGAACAGTTTATAAGCAAAAATAAATAGATGAAAGTAGCATTGAGTATCGGGCATAGCCCGCAGGATGGAGGGTCTGTGATGACTAGCCGGAAGTATTCGGAGTATGGGTTCTGGAAGTTGCATATTGGCAAGGTGAAGGATGAGTTGGAGCGGCTGGGTTATGAGGCTGTGGTGTGCAACCGGTCTGAGGCTGGGGGCACGACACCGGCTTACGCGGCCCGGAGGTGTAATGCCGTTGGCGCGGATTTGGCCGTGGAGTTTCATTTTAACGGTGCAGATACGGGAATTGGAGGCACGGAGACGTTGTATTGGTATGCTTCCAAGAATGGCAAGAGAGCGGCGGAGTTGATTCAGGCGGCGATGTGTGATGTGCTGAGGCTTCCGAACCGTGGTTTGAAGCCGATCAAGTGTAAGAGTGACAGGGGGTATTATTATTTTAAGGAGACGCGGATGCCGGCGTTGATGCTGGAACCTGCGTTTGCGTCTTCGCACGTGACGGATTGCGACAGGCTGGAGGAGCGGGTTGACGCGCTTTGCGTGGCGATTGCCGGGGCGATTGATGAGTATTTCAAGGAGGGGACTGTATGATTGTTGATACCGTTAAAGGTTGTTCGTATGTGCTGACGTGTACGGCGGCCTGTACCGTTCATGCCGTTTTTGATGGGGCTTCTCCCCTGCTTGTTTTGGAAGCGGGCAAAGAGGGGCAATACGGTTTTGTAGCTCCCACGGATGCTGTGGAGGTGTCTGATGAGCATGCGCTGGTTACTCAGACTTTTAAGGGAGCCGTCCCGGGATTGTCTGCCCGGGACGGCATTCAGCCGGGGGATGATGCCACGTTGAAGAGTTTGATGGCTGAGTCCGGGACTTTTACAGGGGCCGTCAACGCCAACGGGGGCATCAATATTCCGCTTGCCGTGGGTGCGCCGACCGATACGTCAGCGGTCAACCGCCTGTACGCCGCCGGGCTGGCTGCCGTGACGGAGGCGTTTTCTTCCCAGAGTTTCCTTTCCGGTTATGATTCGTACGGCGCGGCTTCTTCGGTGGAGCAGATTGTCCCCGGATGGTGCTGGCGGTTGAAGCAGACCGCAGCGGGAGCCAGCACGGTTAAGGTTTCTTTTCAGAGTCCATTCCTGGGCATCAGCAATTATTCCGGATGGAACGGGTTTGTGTTGCCTCTGGCAGCGGGCAATACAGGGAGCACTGTTGAGAGGAAGGTTTCTTTTTCTATTGGCAAACGCGGTTCTGTGGTTGAGAAGACGGCCGAATCACTGGATATGTTCACGCTGTCTCCGGCTTCCGGGAGTACCGCGAGTTTTCCCCGTTTTGTGGATGTGACGTTTTATTTGCAGTCTGACGCGTCTGCGTCCCCTGCCGGGTATCCTGTCCGGGTGAGAGAGTTGATGTATGATTCGTCGGCGGGGAAGTGGGTGGTGCATGAGACGCAGTCCGTGATTCCGTCGTTCAATACGAATCCTTCGGCAACCATGTTTTTGGCTTGTGTTCAAAACAGGGTTTCTTCCACGGGTGCGGCGGCGGGTTTGTGGATAGGTTCCAATGCTTACGATACCCGTCGGCTGTTGTGCATTGCCGATCTGCACCCCCTTCAGGATAGTTTTGATTTTTCAGGAGTGGATCGTGTTTATTGGGATAGTGAGGGCATCAATTCATTTAGCCTTATTGGGGCGATGCGTCAATTGACGGCTCCGGGGAGTAACCAGCCGAACGGGGCTTATGATGCGTTCCGGGCGTTGGAAACACGTTTGATTCAGTCAACCACCGTAACAGAGTTTACACCTTATGAATAACGCAGAGATTCAGATTCAGTTCCCCCAGCCGGGACAGTGGGATGAATTTACGCTGATGCCCGTCTATCAGGACGCGGGCGGTTATAGACCTCCAGCCCGCTACACTCCTGCCGATATACCAGCCGACCAAGCCCCGGCCATGCAGGCGGTAGTGGCCGCGCTGGTGGGATTGTCGGAACCGTGGCAGGCCTGTCAGGTTTGGGCGAGGCAGAACTGGGTGGTTACCGATACCCCTACAGGAGTACCGCAATACCCTTGGGTTATCACCGAGGCTGTGTCTCTGACCGTTGAGGCCGTCAATCCGCAGGGCGGGCGCAGGGTATTCACTTCCCGCGATTACCCGGAATTCACAATCACGAACCCCGCCGCCGTGGCATTTTTCAAGTTTTTCACCAAGGATGAGCGGGTATGAGTGGGCGGTGAGGTATGCGGGCGGCCATGAGAGTTTGTGGGAGGAGTGCAGACGGGTGCTGGATGCGGGAGGTGTGGCGGCGATGAGCGGGGAGGTTGTGTTGCTGGGGTGGCTGGTGGATGGGGGGCGCGTGTTTTATGTGCATTTGGCGTGGGGGAGTGTTCATGAGTTGGTGGAGCTGGCACGGGGGTGTCTGGGCGAGCAGGCGCAGGGGGTGGAACGGGTGAGGTTTGAGCGTGGCGGGCGGGAGTGGGACAGGGGGATGCGTGAGGTGGCGTTGGTGGATTTGTTAAGTATTAAGATTGGAAGTTAAGATATTATGTTTATTAGTCATTTGATTGCGAATGGTTTTTTGCGCGAGGAGGCTGGTGATGGGAGCGCAAATGGCGGCGGCCCGGTGAGCCTGATGGCTGGTGCCGGAGATAATGCTGGTGGAGATGGGGCCGGAAACGGTGACGGGGATGGAGGAGAAGGAGACGGCGGCAACAGTAGTGGAGATGGCGGAAGCGGTGCGCCCGGAGCGGGCGCCGTGCTGCGGTATGATTTGGGGGATGAGGCGGCGATGACGGCATGGAGGGAGGCTCTTGGGATGAATAAGGAGTTTGCGGGCGATGAGTTTTTGCCCGCTGCCCCGGAGGGGCTGCCGGAGGGGGTGTGGGATGCGGAGGCGGTGGAGGTGCTGGGCCGCAAGGCTTGGGAGCTGGGGGTGCCGAAGGAGGCGTTTGAGGGGATTGTGCATGAGTTTGCCACCCGGAGCGCAGAGGCTCAGAGGGCGGCGGATGCCGCCGAGGCTGAGCGCGTGGCCGCTGTGAAGGCTGAGCTGGAGGGGCTGTGGGGAGATGGCTATGGGGCGCATGTGAGGAGTGCTGTGAGTGCGCTGGAGATGCTGGCCAAGATGACCGGGGTGAGTGGTGAGGAGGTGCGTGCCGTGGTGGATGATCCGGTGATTGGCACGAATCCGGTGATGATCCGGTTGCTGGCGCAGATGGGGGCGATGATGCAGGATGAGCCTGCCAAGGGGCTTAACATGCCCGGGGGCGCGGCTGCCGGGGGGAAGGCGGAGGCGGAGAGGATGATGAATGATCCGAGCCACCCTTTACATGAGGCGTTTATGAATCCGAACCATGCCAATCACAGGTATGCCGACGAGCAGTATAACCGCCTGATGGGGTTTTAGGGTCATGGAGAGCGAGTAAGGACAAGAGTTATTAACAGTTAGTTATTATATTATTATGGCAGTTACAATTAGCGATAATTATCAGGTCAAGTACACGAATAAGTGGGGGGTGCTGTTGCAGCAGAAGGTGAGCGCATTGGAGAAGCTGGTGACGGTGGACAGGGATTGCAAGGGGGAGGTGAAGTTTATTGACCAGTACGGGGTGCTTGATTTTAAGGAGAAGACGACGCGCATGGGGAGCACCACGCTTGATGAGGCTCCTACGTTGAGGCGTTCCATGCGTCCGCGCATTTTCACCAAGGCGGTAGGGTTTGACGAGTTTGACGCGACGAAGCTTGGCGATTTGGATTTGCCGGTGAGCAAGACGCTGGAGGGGTTGAGGATGGCGGCGAACCGGAAGATGGATGATGTGATGATTGCCGCGTTTCTAGGGCAGAATTTTGTGGGTAAGGACGGGACGACGGCTAAGGCTTTTCCAGACGACCGAGTTGTTGCCAAGGATTATGTGGAGTCCGGCACGAAGGCCGCAAGCGGCCTGACGCTGGCTAAGCTGCGCCGGACGTTGCAGATGTTTCAGGAGGCGAATGCGTGGACGGAGGATAGTTCCGCCGCCGGGGATCAGCTTGTGTTTGCGTGTTCTTCCGCGCAGATTCTTAATTTGCTGAGCACGACGGAGGTGACTTCTTATGATTATAATAGCGTGAAGGCTCTGGTGGATGGGAAGGTTGATACGTTTATGGGGTTCAAGTTTGTCCGCACGGAGCTTTTGCCCAAGTCCGAGGGGGTGAGGGAGTGCCTTGCATGGGTGAAGAGCCGCGCCCAGTTCGGGCTGTGGAATGATTTTAAGGTGAAGATTTCCGTGAGGGATGATTTGGATGAGGCGTTGCAGATCCGCGCGAAGTTTGCCTGCGGGGCGACGCGTCTGGAGGAGAAGGGGTTTGTTAAGGTGCTGTGCGCACAGTAAGGAGTTGTTTCCGGGCAATGTTTGTTGCCGTGGAGCGGCGGGGGGCGGTCTGCGGGCCGCCCTCCGTTTTCAGCTTAGTTTTTTGATGATGTTATGAAGCAGTTGGATGTGGTTAATTTTGCCCTTGCCAAGCTGGGGAAGGCTCCTGTGACGGGGCTGGATGATGAGGAGGTGGGGGCTGTGTTGCGAGCCATGTGGCCGAGCGCCGTGGAGTATGTTGTGCAGGAGGTGAAGCCTGTGTGGGCGAAGAGGGTGGCGCAGTTGGAGGGAGAAGAGGATTTGCGGCTGCCCGGTTTTGTGCGGAGCGAGGCGTTGCCGGAGGGTTGTGTGGATGTGGTGGATGTGGATGGGGCCGGGTGGTGCGTGTTTGACGGGAGGTTGTTTTGGACAGGGGAAGGGAAGGAGGTGCGCGTGGTGTATTTAGTGAGGCCGGATGATGCCGCCCATGAGTGGTGTTGTGCGGATGGAGAGCTGCTGGCCGCCAAGCTGGCGTGCCTGTGCGCGTTGACCGTTACCGGGCGCGGGGATTTGGAGGGACGGCTGCAAGCGGATGTGAGGCGGCTGGAGATGAGGGCGCAGTACCGGGCGCGGTTGCAGGATATGGGACGGGGAGGGAGAGATGAAACGGTGTCTCCGTGGGGGAGGAGGGGGATTGTATGAGCGGGATGAGGGTGGCGTTTACCGGAGGTGAGTGGAACCGCATGGGGGCGATAAGGTATGATGTGGATGGGTATGGCCGGAGCGCGCAGACGATTGTGAATTTTCTGGTGCATACGTTCGGCGGGCTGATGCGGCGGCCCGGCGCGGAGAGGATGTGTGCGGTGGATGGAGGGGCCGCTTGCGGGCGGGTGCGGCTGATGGGGATGGATGTGAGTGATGAGCGGCGGTATATGGTGGTGTTTGGAGCGGGGTTTGTGGAGGTGTTCCGGCTGGATGGGAGTTTGGCCGCCCGGCTGGAGAGTCCGTGGACGGAGCAGGATTTGCCGGAGCTGCGGTGGGTGCAGTGCAATGACGTGGTGTGGGTGGTGTGCGGGAGGGTGGCTCCGCAGAGGCTGGAGAGGCATGGCGATGATGATTGGAGGCTGGCGGTGATGGAGTTTGACCGGAGTCCGAGGGAGTTTGCGATTTCCAAGGATGGGGAGGCATGGGTTGAGCGTGATGCGGGTGGGTTGACGTTTGGTGCTGACCGCCATGTGTTCCGCTCAGAGGAGTTTGGCACGAGTGTTCTTTATACTCAGCATATGGCGGAGCGAGTGGTGGTGGCGCAGACTTACGCGGAGTTGACCGGTACGAGTAATCCGCCCGAGGCCGTTCCTGATTTGTCCGCTGCGGGTACGATTGTTTTGGCGGGGCAGGAGTTGTGGACGGTGAGCGGCGATGTGCGTGTTACATGGACATGTTATAAGCAGTATTACGGGAGGACGGATTATAAGGGGAGCAAGAGTTTGGCTGATTATCCAGAGTTTTTCTTTCCCGGATGGGTGGTGAGCCGGTTCGGGAGCGGGTTTAACAGCATGCAGGAGTGGTGGGCTTCCAGCGATGGGCCGCAGAGGGCGTTCGTGTGCCATGAGGGGGCGTGGACGCTGAAGAGTTACGGGAATGAGGATCAGCGGTGGCAGGGCGAGTTTCAGTTGATGGGTGCGGATGCGGAGGATGAGAGTTTGAGTCCTCATAAGTTTGAGGTGCTGCACAGGTTTTGGTCATGGGACGGGGATTGGCGGAATTTTGAGTTCAGCGGCACGTGTGAACGTCCTACACGTTTGCAGTTGCGGGTGATGAAGTATAAGCCCGCGGCGACTAACTGGGGCAGGCATGAGTTGAGGCTGAATGCGTGGGATTATGAGGCGGAGGGGCTGGTTGCCGGGGTTGGCGATTATTGGGAGGAGGTGTGGGGGACGG
>VSOH01000301.1 GCA_009774735.1 Clostridiales bacterium | reverse complement strand
ATCATACTCTATTGCTCCCAAATGGACAGACCGTTCCGTTTGCTGACGCCAAAAGGCTGTTTACGCTGCCCCAGTTATTTTCCGAACCGAGCCTGCCATCCGGAAAACCGCTAATCTTATCTGAGATCCAGCAGTTTACCCGGATATGGCTGGAGCCAATCTCTCCAGACTCAGATTTGCGGACTGAATTGCGGGGCTGGTATCAGGTCAAAAAGCATTTTGTCCAAAATGAGTATGGGAATCGGTTTTATTTGGATACCTATAGATCAAAATGGCTTGCCTTTCATCCTGAACAGCAATGAAGAAAGCACCGATACCCGATATAATATCAGGCATCGGTGCATTTGTTGTTTACGCTTTTGAACAGGCCGCCAAACAATATTCAGTTGTAAGACTTGCGTTCAACCAAGGACAACAGTGTAAGGAGAATTCTTTCCCTCTATAAGGATACTGCACCTCCTCCCCTTCAATTTACCTGACTAAGCAGTGGACTTCTTCCATTTGCTATGATTGAGTAAATTGTACCAGGGAGGATTCTGCTTTCTTTCCCGATGTATCCTGCTATTGTCCTAATTTTTGTGAATTTTTATAATTTAATGGTTGAAGCATATCGCCTCAAACTGCTCGATAACACGCCAGGCCCATATTTTCGATTGAAAACATAATCACTTTTCAAAAACCAAGTCAATTTTTCTGATGCAGCCGTTTGCCCCTACTTCCGTAGGGACAAAACCGATATATCGAAAGCCTTTCTCCGCGTAACTATCTATGATTTCCCTATGCTTTTCAACATAAGAAAACACCACTCCTTTTGCTGAATATTCGATATTAACATACTCATATTTTTTCATAGCAATTTCTCCTATCTTACAATTCTTGTTTCAAAAAAATCCGATAACTGATTTGATACATTCCATAACTCCAGACCAACGCGATAAGCGGGGAACAGCATAAGAGGATAAACACCGTCTGATCTGTCAGCTCCACGCCCAGTATTGCAAGCAGCTTATATGCCCCAAAACAAATTGCTGCCGGAATGAGGAACGATACCAGAAGCAAAACGCGCCCTTTTTCGGCTCCAAATTTAAACACCAGCGGGATTGACATACTTCCAAAAATGAGGGAAATTACCGTTGCCGCTAAGGTTAAAAACAGCAGTTCCACAATAGCGGCAGGGCTGAATGTAATTTTGCCTGCTATGCCTCCGCCGATCAAGCCTACAGCCAAGCCGAATACACTGCCAATCGCACAAAAGATTGCTAAGACAATAAACTTTCCAATCACTAAATCTCTTTTTGAAATGGGCATTATCATAGCATATCGCGTCCATTTGGAGTTATCGTCAAAAGAAAAAGTGGTTACGATCATCATACTGCATAAGATGCCGCAGATGAAAATATATGCTCCCACACCAGAGGTAGGAATAAAAGCCACAGCAAGCACCGCAAGTATAAACAGCATGGATTTTGTATTGTGTCCGATATTATATAAATCTTTCAATATAAGGCTTTTCATTTTGCCCACTCTCCTTTCACATACAGCAGCAGAATATCGTCAATCGTAGCATCATCAACGACGGCCGCTTTATATTTTTTCCTGGTCTTTTCTTTATCAGCTACCAGTACATTCCATTGATAATCTTCTTTGCGGTATGCAAGGATCTCCGATTTATCAATCTGGTCGAAAGCGGCTGCACCGCATCGGATGATTCCATATTTGTAGCGCAGTTCATCCTTTGTCTTGCAAAACAGGACTTTTCCCTGATGAATAAAGGTAATATAGTCAGCAACCTTTTCTAAATCCGTGGTGATATGGGAGGACATCAAGATGGAATGGTTTTCATCCTGCACGAAATCCAAAAAGACATCAAGAATATTATCCCGCATAACCGGGTCAAGACCGCTGGTCGCCTCATCCAAAATCAACAGCTTCGGTTTATGGGAAAGCGCCACAGCGATACACAATTTCATTTTCATGCCTTTGGAAAGTGTTTTGATCTCTTTATCCAACGGAAGCCCGAAACGTTTCAGATAATCCCGGTACAGGTACTCATCCCATTGTTTATAGGCGGATCCAGAGATCTTCCCCACTTTCGCAGGCGTCAATGTTTCATAAAAATTGACTCCATCGAATACAACGCCGATATCCTCCTTCAACTGTTTGGATGAAGATAATTCCTGCCCCCAAAAAGTAACCGTACCGTCATCTTTCTTAATCAGATCAAGAATTGCATTGATCGTTGTACTCTTTCCGGCTCCATTCTCGCCAATCAGTCCCATAATCGTTCCTTTCGGAAGGTCGAACGAAACGTGGTCCAGCTGAAAGCCTTCATACTGTTTCGTTAAATTTTCCACCTGTAAGATTGTATCCATAGTCACTCCTCCTCTTGATAAAACATAGTTAAAAGCTCAACTAATTTTCCCAACGATATTCCACTGGTTCTGCCAATATCAGCGGCCTCCTGTAAATGCTCTTCCGCTAACCGCTGCTGTTCCTCTTGATAAAAGTCTTTATTCTGTGCCGCTACAAAACTTCCACGCCCGACTGTCGTCTCGATAAATCCGTCCCTTTGCAGATCTTCATATGCCTTTTGAACGGTAATTACGCTTACATGGATTGACTTTGCCAATGCTCGCATAGAAGGAATAGGATCGCCCGTCTGCAGTTCGCCGCTCATAATCATAGCTTTTATCTGTGAGGTAATCTGCTCATAAATGGGTTTACTCGTATTACTGCTTATTATAATTTCCACAGGATCCCTCCATCCGTCATATAATGTACTTATTGAACAAGTACATTATAGCAACTTCAGTCACAATTGTCAATAAGGTAATGGCAAGTGGCAAAATTCTTATGAGAACAATAACAAATGGGATCTGTTCTCTGGAAAGGAGCATAAACAAAACAAGACCACAAGGGAAGTAAAATCCTTGTGATCTTTGTTATGGTATTTCAAATTTATAACCTACACCGACAATATTTTTGATATATTCCAAGCCATCCGGTGTTATCTTCAATTTCTTCCGCAGATTGCTCATATGGTTGCTTACCGCTTTGCGTGAGTAACAGGCAGCAGCCTCATCCCAGACCAGTTCCATGATCAGCTCGTATGTGAACACCCGTTGGGGATGCGTGATCAGCAGGGCAAGAATATCAAATTCTTTCGCCGTCAGTTCGACCACTTGTCCATCCACACGTACCAGCCGCTGCTCCAGGCAAAAGTACAAATCACCCATATGAATCTCTGTGAAGATACCTTCATTCTCTGTCAACAGCTCATAAGCTCCGGAGCGGATACACAGGATATCAGCTGAACCACCATTCTGCTTTTCTTTGCCAAGAAGATAGTTTACTAACTCCTGCCGCTGTCTTGCGTCCAACAGCATAAGCAGCTTTTCTCCGATTTTATCTCCCGGCTCGGATATTTCCAGTACAGCTAATTTCCCAAGGATATCACCTCCGTTCCCTTTACGCCCCTCCGTCCTTCAGCATTCTATGATAAACTATAAACATGACAGCGTTCTGTCATATTTCATATCTTTTTTGTGCAATGACGCCTTACCTGGGCTTTATGCCCCTACCCTTTTCGCACTGGCCTTATATACTTAAAATACTGTTCCGGATCATAAAAAAGTACATGACTCTTCCCGGTGAAGTATCAAGGCAGCATCCAGCTTCTTCATAATCAAACTCGGCCGTCTCTTGATTTTATTGCTATAATCTTTGAAGAACAATAGAAATAAAATTCAAATATTTACCTCCGCCAGCCTCCATAGCTTTACGATCACTGATTGCATACTCGTTTTCTTGCTTTAACCAGTCGTTCCATACTTCCTCATTACTTTCCATCTCATGAATGGAAATTACCCTGGCCCCTTTGCAATGGCGGATTATATTTTCCCAATACATTATATCGTGCATATAATCAAGCTGTTCCGGTGTCCATGAGAGAAGTAATTCTGGTGGCAGATTACTATGACAATCTTTTTTCATTCCAGGAATGGCAATATAAATATAGCCACCATGTTTAAGATATGGGAGCAATTTATCGTCAAGGAATTTAGGATCTCGCCCAAAATAATTATAGGAATCCGTACTGATGATTGCATCGAAAAATTCTTCCTCAAACGGAAGTGCTGTGGCATCTGCCTTAACCGGAATAATCTGCTCATCGGACAACCCCATTTTGCGAAAGAATTTTCGATTATCTTCCGGATCGCTCCACAAATCCGTGGCATATACAGTAAACCCGTACTCTTTTACAAGAAAGAGGGAAGTCAACCCCTGACCGCTGCCAAGATCACATACTATGGCGTTTGGGGAGATTTTGCAATGAAGTAAAAGTTCCTCCTCCAGTTTGACTGGATTTGGCCCCATAATTTTAGCCTGTAATTCAGGAATGTTATATTTTTGACTACGAATATATTTCATTTTTGTTTTCCCTTTCCTTTGTGTGAGATTCTATAAAAAAATCAATATGCTTTATTAGCCGTTTTTCAATATCCACATAAGATTCATTTTCATCTGACATATTGATAAGTAAAAAAAGCGGGGAGAAAAATTCTATTGCAAGTTGGTATGGGTCATTCTCCTTTAACACACCACATCTAATCATCTCACGAAAAATATCTTTTAAATAAAGAACAGGCCCACGCACAAGGCTATCCTGATACAACTTGTTTAATTCTGGATTACGATACTGCTCTAAAGTGAGCATTTTACGATAATCAGCGGCGAATTCATCTGAAGTCCAAAACCGGTATTGTGAAACGGCAAAATTTTTTAGATTTTTCAATCCGATTTTCTCATATTGATCCGGTGCACAATCAAACACATTTTCTGGCACACCATATTTTCGTGCTATTTCATGATCCGATTGTGACATACGCGCAACAATACTGTTGAAAATATCCTTCTTGTTTTCATAATGCTTATACAGCGCCCCTTTCGTAATTCCCAATTTTTCAGCTATTTTACTGACGGAAACTGCCTCATATCCGTCTTTTGCAAATAATTGCAATGCAACGACCAATATTTTTTCCTTTGTATCAGTCATTCTATGTACCTCCTACAATGTAAACAATCGTTTACCTCTTCTTTTTGATATTATAGTAAACGCTCGTTTACTTGTCAAGAGGATTTTTATGAGCCAATCTGTGCAAAGCATTTCCTATCGTAAAAGTGAGAATCGCTGGTTCTCATTTATCATATTGTTTTCTGGCCTGCTCTAAAAATGCCTTGATATCATCCCGCAGCGTCTTTGGCTCTATAATTTCCGCTTTATCCCCCAAGCTTGCAAAAGTGCTTACGATCCACTCCGGGTATTCCGTATAAAAGGAAACGTAGAGAGAATTGTTTTCTTCCCGGATATTGCTCTGGCCAAAGAAATCAATCGCCAGAAACTCATAAGATTTATCCATTCTGACTGTAACCAATTGCCCCACGCCATTTGAAAATGAGCTCTGCAATACCGGAATTTCATAATCTGTCCGTTCCATATAGGTCTGTTCGCAAAGCGCCAGCTTTGATACTCTGTTGAGCTTAAAAACACGGAAATCCTGTCTTTGTGTGCAGTAGGCGAAAAGATACCAGTATTCTTCTTTAAAAAGGAGCTTATAAGGTTCCACGGTTCTTTTGGAGTATCCATTGCTGCTGTAATACTCCAGTTCCAACAGGCGCCGGGAGGCAATCGCAGAACGGATGATTTTGATTTTTTCAATGGTCGTATTCTTATGGTTCCAGGATGTGAAATCAATGATGATATCATTCTCCAGCAGCAGCTTATCTTCCTGTCCAAGGCGCAGCTTCGCAAGCAGCGTCTTTATTTTTGAACTCTCATCAATACTTGCAAACCCTTGTATACCGGACACAATTAGATCTATGTCCTCTTTATTCAGGACTGATTTGCTGTATTTAAAGTTTGGAAGCAAAGATATACCGCCGCCAATGCCCTGCTGTGTAGTCACTGGGAACCCTGCGCTGGACAAATCCAACAAATCCCTATGGATCGTGCGCACAGAGACCTCAAAATACTCCGCCAGCTCCTGTGCCGTTATTTTTTCCCGCTCCAATAAAATACATAATATACCGAACATCCTGTTGCTTTTCATTCAAGGCACCTCCTCTGTCAATTTTACAGAAATAAGAAATTGAGTGTCAAGTTTCCGCATTAGCAAACAGTGCCTCCCTATTTATGGAATACCATGTGTTTCATTAGAAAAGCGGTACGGGGTCATCCCCACGCACCGCTGAACATTAAATTATTTCTCCCATTTTCTTCGATAGTTTTTCTTTTTCATCACCAGAAGCACCGCAACCAGGCAGATCATGGAAACCACCATCACTGAAATCCAGAGAGTTACATTACTGTTATCTCCCGTCTGTGGGATACCGCTATTCGGCTTAGTGGAATTTCCCGTCTGTGGGATACCGTTGTTTGGCTTCCAATCTCTCCCCGGGAATCGTATCCCCTTCGTTTATGACTTGGATGAGCACATGGTCTTCCGCCTGCCTGGCATTCACCTGAATGGTAGTATTCTCATAACAGTAGCTGACGGCATTTCTCAGCACATTATCGAACACTCTCTGCAGTTTGTTGGCATCACAGGACAGCATCATGTCCGGCTGAACATCAAATTCACATTTCAAATCTTTCCCGGCCAACATCGGCTTAAACTCGTGCCCCAGCTGTTCCAGCATCATCGTCAGATTGATTTTGCTGTACACAAGCGTGATGTTTGAAAGATTAAACCTCGTAATTTCAAAAAACTCATTGATCAGCTCTTCCAGACGTTCAGCTTTATCCAGTGAAATGGACAGATATTTTTCCCGGAGTTCCTCGGAGATTTGATTCTCATCCCTTAACAGGTTTAAATACCCTATAACCGATGAAAGCGGAGTCTTCAAGTCATGAGCCAGGTACATAACAAGGTCGTTTTTCCGCTGTTCCGCAAGCTCGGCGTCCGTTTTCCGTTTCGTCAGTGTATGCCGTATGGAATTGATTTTCCTTTCGGTCGAAGCCAGTTCCGGAGGCAGGGCGATATCATTGGTATCTTCATGCACCAGGGTATCAATCCCCCGGTTGATCTCCTTAAAATACTTTGAGATACTGTCCAGATAACGGCGAAAGATCATAAAAAACACACCCATAACCGCTATCAGAAAAAGCCATATCTCATACGCCTTAAAGGTTCTCAGATAAACAGCCACCGCCTCATCCCGATCATGATAGATAAAGCTATCTAAAATGGCTACCACCACATTTGCAAAATTATCTTTTAAAACGAATAGATACACTGCCGCTATAATTAGAATGGAGCATGCCATTATCAGCAGTATTTTAAGGGACAGTCTGTTTTTAAAAAGTAAATAGTCATCTTCATGACTGGTTTTATCTCTATTTTTCAATGGTATATCCCACTCCCCACACGGTTTTTATAAATTTCGGATTTCTTGACGGTTCCTTCATTTTTTCCCGGAGACGTCCGATATGCGCCATCACGGTATTATTGCTGTCAAAATACCGTTCCCCCCATACTGCTTCAAATAATTCCTCCGTAGAAACAACCGTCCCCTGACGCTCGCACAGATACCAAAGAATCGAAAATTCCGTTGGCGTCAGCTGAATCTCCTTTCCAAACAAGATACACTTATGGCTGCTCTTGCTAATTGTCATCCCTCTGATATCGTATTCTGTGCATTCAGCCTCTTGCTTTAAGCTGGGCTGCTTGTACCGCATATGGCGTATTTCTTAAAAAAATTGGTAAAGTGGCTTTGGCTGCTAAAACCAAGCTGATAGGTAATATTTGATAAATC
>VSOH01000300.1 GCA_009774735.1 Clostridiales bacterium | reverse complement strand
ATGTATATCCATGCAGATTTGTGCAAGCCATTAAGAAATAACAATTATCAAAGCATCATGCCCGACATATCGCACTGTTTTCCGATTACCGACCCGACACTGATATTCTTTGTCGTGCTCTGCATCATACTGCTCGCACCGATAATAATGGGCAGGCTGCGCATTCCGCACATCGTTGGAATGGTGCTGGCAGGCGTTGCCGTGGGCGAATATGGATTGAACATACTCGAGAGGGACAGTTCGTTCGAGTTGTTCGGCAAGGTGGGACTTTACTATATAATGTTTCTCGCCGGACTGGAAATGGACTTCAACGGGCTTAAGAACAACAGCAGGACGATACTGTCGTTCGGTCTGCTGAACTTTTTCGTGCCGTTTCTGCTTACGTGGTTTGCCGGAATATACATCATGGGCTACTCTTCCGTGGCTGCTCTGCTGTTGAGCAGCATCATGGCTTCGAACACGCTCATTGCCTACCCCATCGTGTGCAAGTACGGTCTGCAACGCCACCGCAGCGTGACTCTGTGTGTTGGAGCTTCGATGATATCGCTCACGCTGGCATTAGTGGTGCTGGCGGCAATAGTAGGTTCGTTCGGCACCGGTACGGGTGCTGGGTTCTGGGGACTGTTCACGCTCAAGGCGGCGGCGTTTCTTGCCGGAAGCATCTATCTGCTGCCACGGCTCACGAGGTGGTTCCTGCACCGCTACTCCGACGCCGTGACGCAGTATATCTTCGTGCTCGGCATAATGTCGATGTGTGCCGCCGTGTCGGGACTGATAGGTCTGGAAGGTGTCTTCGGGGCTTTCTTTGCCGGACTGATACTCAACCGCTACATCCCGCACGTGTCTCCGCTGATGAACCGCATAGAGTTTATCGGAAACGCCTTGTTCATACCCTATTTCCTGATTGGCGTGGGAATGCTCATCAACGTGCGCATGGTGTTCAGCGGCTGGCACGCGGCATTCATAATATTCTGCATTATCTTCTTCGGAACGCTGGGCAAGGCTGTCGCCTCGTATGCGGTGGCATTCATGAACAAAATGCCGGTGTCCAACGGTAACATGATGTTCGGACTGACGTCGGCGCATGCCGCCGGCTCCATAGCCATTGCCACGGTGGGAATGAAGCTGCAGGTGGCGCCGGGGCAGATGCTCGTAGACTCGGACATGCTGAACGGCGTGGTGATAATGATATTGGTGACGTGTATCATCGGCTCGATGATGACCGACCGCGCATCGCGCACAATTGTGTTGTCTGAAAGCGCCAAACCTACGGACAGCATAAAGAGCAACGACGAGAAGATACTGATACCGCTGAAATACAAGGGGAGCACGGAAAATCTGGTAAATTTAGCCATGCTTACGCGCAACCCGGCGCTGAACAGGGGCATAATAGGGCTTAACCTGGTGTTTGACGACGAACGGGCGGCACACAACCAGGCTTTAGGCAAGAGACTGCTGGAGCAGGCTGCCAAGCAGGCAAGCGCCGCCGATGTGCGCATGCTGACGCAGATAAGGCTGACGACAAATCTGGCAAACGGCATAATGCACGCCTTCAAGGAGTATGACGCATCGGAAATAATAATGGGAATACACCGCATGAAAGATGTGGGCGACAGATTCTGGGGCGAATTCGCGCCGAGTCTTATATCGGGACTGAACCGTCAGATAATAATGTGCCGCTGCACACGACCACTCGGTACGGTGAGACGCATACATGTGGCGGTGCCGTCGCGCGTGGAGTTCGAGCCGGGTTTCTATCGCTGGACGGAACGGCTGGCACAGCTGGCGGACAACCTGTGCTGCCGTATAGTGTTCTACGGACGTGAGGAGACCACATCGCTCATCGCGGCATACATGGAAGACCGGCACCGGAACGTAAGGGCGGAATATGTGCTGATGCAGCACTGGAAAGAGCTGACAAGCCTGTCCGACAGGATTAAGGAAGACCACATGCTGGTAATAATCACGGCGCGCAAGGGCACAGTGTCATACAAGCCGGTATTCGAACGGCTGCCGGAAGAGATAATGAAGTATTTCGCGTCATGCGGACTGATGATTATCTTCCCCGACCAAAACGGTCAGTCGCCCGAGAGCATGACGTTCACGGCACCGCAGACGCACAACGATGAGAGTGCATACTCTACGATATCCAAGTGGATATACGGCAGGATACAGAGAAGAAAAAGACACGGCGGCACCGACAGTGCCGGAAAATAAAAACCAGAAAGTAATATGATAGACATAAAAGGAATAACGAAGAGTTTCGGAAAACTACAGGTGCTCAAAGGCATCGACCTGCACATAGGCAAAGGCGAGGTGGTGAGCATCGTGGGACCGAGCGGTGCGGGCA
>VSOH01000030.1 GCA_009774735.1 Clostridiales bacterium | reverse complement strand
CTCTTACAGGAACACCCTTCATTTCATACTCGGCAAATTTCCAGCCCGGTGAGTTATTGCTGTCATCAATCTTTGCTCTGCAGACCTTTTTTAATCTTTCTGTCAGCTCATTAGCCTTATCAAGAACGCCCTCCTTGTGCTGAGCAATGGGAAGAACGATTGCCTGAATAGGTGCAACAGCAGGCGGAAGAACAAGACCGTTGTCATCGCCGTGTGTCATAATGATTGCTCCGATCAGTCTGGTTGTTACGCCCCATGAGGTCTGATGAGGGTAGGTGAGCTGATTTTCTTTGTTTGAATATTGAATTTCAAATGCCTTTGCAAAGCCGTCGCCGAAATAGTGGCTGGTGCCGGCCTGAAGAGCCTTGCCGTCATGCATAAGTGCCTCAATACAGTAAGTACGCTCTGCACCTGCAAATTTGTCGCTTTCTGTTTTCATACCCTGTACAACAGGCATTGCCAAATCCTCCTGACAGAATTTGGTGTAAACATTGAGCATTTTTTCAGTTTCTTCAATAGCTTCTTCTGCTGTTGCGTGGAGTGTATGACCCTCCTGCCATAAGAACTCACGTGAACGAAGGAATGGTCTTGTTGTTTTTTCCCATCTTACAACAGATACCCACTGATTATATAATTTAGGCAAATCTCTGTGAGAATGAACAATATCCTTGAAATGCTCACAGAACAGAGTTTCACTTGTAGGGCGGACGCAAAGTCGTTCCTCAAGCTTTTCATTGCCGCCGTAGGTTACCCATGCACATTCAGGTGCAAAGCCCTCTACGTGGTCAGCCTCCTTCTGAAGCAGACTTTCAGGAATGAACATCGGCATATTAACATTTTCGTGACCGGTTGCCTTGAACATTCCGTCAAGTATTCTTTGAATATTTTCCCATATAGCATATCCGTAGGGTCTTATAACCATACAGCCCTTAACGCTTGTGTATGACACAAGCTCTGCTTTTTTGCATACATCGGTGTACCATTTTGCAAAATCCTCGTCCATAGAGGTGATGGCATCCACCATTTTCTTTTGATCCTTTGCCATATCTAAACTCCTTATATAGATGTTATAAATAAAATACCTGAATATTTATTATATACGAAATGGGACAATATGTAAATATATAAAATTTATTTTTATGAAAGAATATTTGTGTTTTTGTCATATAATAAATTTGTACAATATTAATAGTGTGTCATAATGTTAATTTTTGTTTACAATTTCAATTGATTTTGTTAATATTTGGGTGTATAATCTTAGGCAATGAAAGAAAAATGGAGGTGACAGTAACGACTAGTCCAATTAACGCTAAGCTTGATTTGCAGCACGAGTTAACGGAGCAGCTTAATATTGAAGAGGTGTTCAGCTTTAATATCGGCGGTGTTAAAATCGGCTTTGATGAAGCCACTGTTGTTTCGTGGATAATAATAGCAGTGCTTTCTGTGTTGGCAATAATCTTAACAAGAAATTTAAAGGTCACCGGTAAAATATCAAAACGTCAGCAGATTTTGGAGCTTTGCTATGAAAAGGCTGAGGGCTTTTTTAAAGGAATTATGGGCGAAAAGGTTGAAAAGCATATTCCCTGGCTTATGAGTATGGCGTTATTTATCGGTACTTCAAATATGATTGGTTTGTTTGGATTTAAGCCACCTACAAAAAGTATGCAGGTAACGGCAGCAATGGCACTGACAAGCATTGTGCTTGTGGAATACTGTTCGTTCAAAGAAAAGGGCGTTCTTGGCAGACTGAAGGCTCTTACCAAGCCTATATGGGTTATAACACCAATTAATATTTTAGAGGTGTTTACAAAGCCGCTTTCACTTTGTATGCGACTTTTCGGTAATATTATTGCTGCTTTTACCATTATGGAGCTTATAAAGGCAGTTGTACCTTATGTACTTCCTATGGTATTCAGTCTGTATTTTGATTTGTTTGACGGGCTCTTACAGGCATATATCTTTGTATTCCTTACTGCGCTCTATATTCAGGAGGCTGTTGAGGATGAGGAAGAGAAGAAGAAAAAGAAGCTGAAGAAAAAGGCTAAAAAAGCAAAGAAAGCAAAAAATGCTTGATTTAATAATAAATATTTTTAATGGTTTTAAGGAGAAAAGTTATGGGATTAATCGCAATTGGTGCAGGTATTGCAGTATTGGTTGGTATCGGTGCGGGTATCGGTATCGGTATCGCAACAGGCAAGGCAGTTGAGGCACAGGCTCGTCAGCCTGAAATGGCCGGTAAAATTCAGACAACACTTATTCTTGGTGCGGCTCTCTCGGAGGCTACTGCAATTTACGGTCTTATCGGTGCTATTCTTATTATAGTATTGCTGAAATAACAAGTGTTTTATGAAAGGAAACAGTTAAATGTTAAAATTTGACTTGAATTTTCTCTGGACAATTATCAATCTCATTTTGTTTTTTGTGCTAATGAGATTCCTTCTTTTTAAACCGATTAAGAAGATATTGACACAAAGACAGGAAATGATTGACAATCAGTTCAAGGATGCTGAGAATGCCAGAGAGCAGGCTGACTCTTTAAAAAGCCTGTATGAGGCTGAGCTTGCAGGTGTTGAGGATGAGAAAAAACAGATTATTACCGATGCCAGAGCGGATGCAAAGACAGAATATGATAAGATTGTCAATCGTGCTCAGAGCGATGCAGACAGAATAAAATCCGATGCACGCAAAGCAGCGGAAGCTGAAACTGAAAAGGCACGTCTTTCTGTCAAGGAGGGTATTGCTCAACTTGCTATGGAAACTGCTGCAAAGGTTGTCGGCGAGAAATCATCGGCTGAAATTGACAGCAGCATTTATGACAAATTTTTAAATGAAAGCAGTGATGATTAATGATTCGGAATATTGACAAATATCTTGAAACACTGCTTTCTTCAAATGTCAGTGTTTCAGCTCTTGAGGATGCGCTGAAAATATTCAATTCAAGTGAGGAGCTTGTGCAGATTCTTGATAATCCAAATGTTTCACAAAGCGAGAAGCATGCGGTTATTGATGATTTATTTGCACCTTCTGTAAGAGCTTTTATCGCAGAGCTTGCCGCAGAGGGCAGTTCAGCTCAGCTTGAGGAAGTATTATGTGCATATATCAATGAGATTGATAAAAAAAATAATATTGCCAATGCCACGGTTTATTGCACAACTCCGCCGAATGACGAGCAGCTTGAGGGTATTAAAGCTTTTGTTTGCAAGGAGGAAAATGCCGGCGAGGCTAAAATAACAATTGTTAATGATGACAGCCTTATAGGCGGTTTTATCATCAGGGTTAACAGCAAGGAATTTGATTTCAGTTTGAAAACAAAGCTTGAGAAAATCAAGACACAGGTTATGAAGAAAGCCCGTGAAAGCTCTGTTGATAATGAATCCGTTATTTCTGTTTTAAGACAGGATATCAAGGATTTTGAACATAAATATGACGGTGAGGAAATCGGCACTGTTATAAGAGTCGGGGACAGCATCGCAGCTGTTCACGGTCTTGACCATGCCATGTATGGTGAAATTGTTGTTTTTGACAATGGCATTAAAGGTATGGTTCAGGATATTAAGAAGCATCAGATTGGTGTTATTCTTTTTGCAGGCGATGCGGGTATTCACCAGGGCTCAAAGGTTAAAAGAACACATAAAAATGCAGGTGTTCCTGTGGGCAGCGGTTTTATAGGCAGAATTGTTAATGCTCTCGGTGAGCCGATTGATGGTAAGGGTGATATTGCTGCTGATGATTACAGACCGGTTGAGCAGCCTGCACCTTCAATTGTTCAGCGTAAAAGTGTTGACACGCCGCTTGCAACAGGTATTTTGTCAATTGACTCAATGTTCCCTATCGGCAGAGGTCAGCGTGAGCTGATAATCGGTGACAGACAGACAGGCAAGACCTCAATTGCTCTTGACACTATAATTAATCAGAAGGGCAAGGATGTAGTCTGTATTTATAATGCAATCGGTCAGAAAGCATCAAGTGTTGCAAAGCTTGTTCATACGCTTGAAAAGGCAGGGGCAATGGATTATACAATTATCGTTTGCTCAACAGCCTCAGACCCTGCGTCATTACAATATATTTCACCATATTCTGCAACAGCTATGGCAGAATACTTTATGTATCAGGGCAAGGATTGCCTTATTGTTTATGATGATCTTAGCAAGCACGCAGTTGCATACCGTGCTTTGTCACTTCTTTTAGAAAGAAGCCCGGGACGTGAGGCATATCCCGGTGATGTGTTTTATCTTCATTCACGTTTGCTTGAGCGTTCAAGCAAGCTCAGCGATGAGCTTGGAGGCGGCTCGATTACAGCACTGCCGATTATTGAAACGCAGGCAGGTGATGTGTCTGCATATATCCCTACAAATGTAATTTCAATTACAGACGGACAGATTTTCCTTGAAAGTGATTTGTTCTTCAGCGGTATGCGTCCTGCTGTTAACGTAGGACTTTCAGTATCACGTGTAGGCGGCGCAGCACAGACAAAGGCTATGAAAAAGGCAGCAGGCTCACTTCGTATCGACCTTGCTCAGTTCAGGGAGATGGAGGTGTTCACGCAGTTTTCTTCAGATCTGGACGAGGAAACTAAGGCAGGTCTTGATTATGGCAAGGGTCTTATGGAGCTTCTGAAGCAGCCTCTTGGCAGACCGCTTTCACTTGCCGATATGGTAATCACTTTAGTTGTTGCAACAGGAAGAAGATTTATGGATATTCCTGTTAATAAAATCAAGCAGTTCCAGATGGATATGCTTGAATATATCAATTCAAATTATGCCGGCATAGTATCGACAATTGAAACCGATAAGGTGCTGGAAGACTATATAAGAGAACAGATTTTAGATGCAGTTGATGAATTTAAGAAGGTAAATAATGGCTAATTCCCGTGAAATTCAAGCCCGTATGAAGTCGATTAAGAACACAATGAAAATCACGAACGCAATGTGTATGATTTCCAGCTCCAAGCTTCAGAAGGCGAGGAAGGACCTTAAAAATACCGAACCTTATTTCTATGCAATTCAGGATGCATTGGCAAAAATACTTGACCTTTCACCCGAAACGGGCAGTGAGTTTTTCAACGAAAGGGAAAGCATACCTAAAAAGGAACGAAAGCAGGGCTATATTGTAGTTACTGCAGATAAGGGTATGGCGGGTGCATACAATCACAATGTTATAAAAATTGCGGAAAATGAGGCTTTGTCCGATAACAAGAATATGCTTTTTGTTGTTGGGCAGGTGGGTCGAAGATATTTTGAAAAAAAGAATATTCCTGTTGATATTAATTTCAAGTATACGGCACAGAACCCGAATGTGAACAGGGCGAGAATTATCAGCGAAAAAATGGTTGATCTGTTTAAAAACGGCGAGCTTGATGAGGTCTATATTGTTTATACAAGAATGGTTAATTCTGTTACCTTTAACGCAGAAATCAAACAGCTTCTGCCTTTGAAAAAGGTTAAAAGCATTAATAGGGCTGAAAATAATTATCAGTCTTGCTATTTTGAGCCGAATGTTGATCAGGTTTTTGATTATATTATTCCCAATTATATTGCAGGCTTTGTTTACGGTGCACTTGTTGAGTCTTACTGTTCTGAGCATAATGCAAGAATGATGGCTATGCAGACTGCAACCGATGCTGCAAAGGATATGTTAAAGCAGCTTGGTATCGAATTTAACCGTGCCAGACAGGCGGCTATTACACAGGAAATAACAGAGGTAATAGCAGGTGCCAAGGCGCAGAAAAACAAAATGAGGTAGGAGGTGTCCTTTAAATGAATACAGGTAAAATTGTTCAGGTGATGGGTCCTGTTGTCGATGTTGAGTTTGAAGGCGAATTACCCGATATTAAGGACGCTCTTGAGGTTACTGTTGACGGCAAAAGACTTGTTATGGAGGTCAGTCAGCATATCGGCTCAGGCTGTGTGCGCTGTATTATGCTTGCTGCATCTGAGGGCCTTTGTAAGGATATGGATGTTGTTGCTACAGGTGACGCCATTAAAGTTCCTGTCGGAAGCAGAACACTTGGCAGATTGTTCAATGTTGTGGGTGAAGCCATTGACGATGGAGAAAATCTTAATGATGCAGAGCATTGGTCAATACACAGAAGTGCTCCGTCTTTTGAGGAGCAGGCAAGTCAGGTCGAAATTCTTGAAACAGGCATTAAGGTTATCGATCTTTTGACACCCTATCAGAAAGGCGGAAAAATCGGTCTTTTCGGTGGTGCAGGTGTAGGTAAAACCGTACTTATTCAGGAGCTTATTACAAATGTTGCAACGCAGCACGGCGGTTATTCCATATTCACAGGTGTTGGTGAGCGAAGCCGTGAGGGTAATGACCTTTGGAAGGAAATGGGTGAAAGCGGTGTTCTTGAAAAAACAGCACTCGTTTTCGGTCAGATGAATGAACCGCCGGGAGCAAGAATGAGAGTTGCTGAAACCGGTCTTACTATGGCAGAATATTTCCGTGATGTTGACCATCAGGACGTACTGCTCTTTATTGATAATATTTTCCGTTTCGTTCAGGCCGGCTCTGAGGTGTCTGCTCTTCTTGGCAGAATGCCGTCAGCCGTTGGTTATCAGCCTACACTGGCAACGGATGTCGGTGAGCTTCAGGAGCGTATTGCTTCCACAAAAAACGGCTCAATCACATCTGTTCAGGCGGTTTATGTACCTGCCGATGACCTGACAGACCCTGCCCCTGCAACGACCTTTGCACACCTTGATGCTACAACTGTTCTTTCAAGAAAGATTGTTGAAAAGGGTATTTATCCTGCTGTTGACCCTCTGGAGTCAAATTCCCGTATACTTGAGGCTGACGTTGTCGGCGAAGAGCACTACGAGGTAGCCAGAAAGGTGCAGGCATATCTTCAGAAATATAAGGAACTGCAGGATATTATTGCAATACTTGGTATGGAGGAGCTTTCTGACGAGGATAAGCAGATTGTTTACCGTGCAAGAAAAATTGAAAAGTTCCTGTCACAGCCTTTCCATGTAGCGGAAAGCTTTACAGGCATTGAGGGTGTTTATGTGCCTGTAAAAGAGTCTGTAAAGGGCTTTAAGGCAATTGTTGACGGTGAGGTCGACGATGTACCGGAAATGGCGTTTTTCAATGCAGGAACTATTGATGATGTTCTGAAAAAGGCAGAACAAATGAAATAAGGTGACCTTTATGAATACCTTTCAATTAAAAATTATTGCATCAAACAGAACCTTTTTTGACGGTGAAGCACAGCAGCTTGTCGTTCCGCTTGTTGACGGCGGAAGTCAGGGTTTTCTTGCCAGACATGAAAACTGCGTTGTTCCCATTGATTCAGGTGAAATGAGAATTACCGATGCCAACGGCAAAGAAATACCTGCCTATGTGGGAAACGGATTTTTGGAATTTCTTGACAACACGGCAATTCTTGTTTGTATTTCTGCCGAGCTGCCTGAGGAAATTGATGCACGACGTGCACAGGAGGCTAAGGAAAGAGCGGAGGAGGATATGCGTTTTAATCAATCGCAGCTTGAATACTATCACTCACAGGCGAACCTGGCACGAGCAATGGACAGATTAAAAATCAAAAGTCGTCATAATATATGAGAAACAGCGGATGTTACATTAAAGCAACATCCGCTGTTTTTTATGCTAATGAATACTTTTCGCAGTATTCTTCAAAGGTTTCCATAAATGAAGAGCTTGTGTTTTTCAGTCCCTTGGAATATTGGTGAATGCGGTAACTTTTTTGCGACAACTCAATAATACAAAAAGCAAGGTTTGAGCAATGGTCTGCAATTCGTTCAAGAGAATTGATTATGTCGAAAAATAAAATTCCGTTTTCAATGCTGCATTCTGTGTTTTCCATACGCTTTGAATGCTTTGCCTTTATCTGAACCTTAAGATTGTCAATAACCTGTTCAAGCGGTTCAATTCTGCTTGCTGCGTCTGCATCATCATTAATGAATGCAGATACCGAGTTTTCAGCAATTTCCTTAACTGCATTGCTCATAATTTCCAGTTCATTATATGCTTCCCGGCTGAAATGGATTTTATCCCGATGCATTTGCTGTTTGACTCTTAATATATTATAGGCATAGTCACCGATTCTTTCAAAATTGCCGATTGCATGTGAAAGCATTGACAGTCTTACTGAATTGTTTAAATTTAATTCTCCTGCACTTATTTTTACGAGATAGGTTTCAAGCTCATCCTCATATTTATCAAGAATCTGTTCGTTTTCCGTAATTTTACTGTTTTTTGAGGATGAATATTTTTTTAATATATTCAGTGATAGTATTGTGTTTTCAAGTGCAGTTTCTGCCATTGTATTGCATTGCTCTTTAGCCTTATCAATAGCGTAAGTATTTGACAGAACAAATTTTTCGTCAATCAGCTCACTGTTTTCATCCTTGCCGTTTGGTATGATAATGCAGGCAAGCTTTTCAAGCCATTTGCCGAAAGGAAAAAGAAGTACTGTTGAAAATACATTAAATGTTGTGTGTATTGCTGCTATACTTCCTGCATTGATGCCTTCCTCGAATAGCGGCAGCTTTAGAATACCCTTTAGTGCGTAAAAAATAATCATTGCCGCCGCAACACCAAGTGCGTTAAATATCAGGTGAATAACGGCTGTTCTTTTTCCGTTTTTGCTTGTGCCTACAGATGAAATAAGTGCTGTAATACATGTTCCTATATTTTGACCGAGTATTATCGGAAATGCGGAGGAAACTGTTATTGAGCCTGTTACAGCCAGTGCCTGAAGTATGCCGACAGAGGCTGAGGAGCTCTGAATAACTGCTGTCAGCAATGCACCTGCAAGTATGCCGAGTATGGGATTGGAAAACATTGTAAGAATACCTGTAAACTGCGGCACATCCTTAAGCGGCTCAACAGCTGAGCTCATATAATCCATACCGAACATCAGTGTGGCAAAGCCCAACATGATTGCACCGATATTTTTCTTTTTTTCATTTTTTTTCGAGAATAACAGAAATACACCTATTATTGCAATAACCGGTGCAAAGGAGGAAGGCTTGAGCAGCTTAATGAATATATTTGAGCCTTCAATGCCTGTCAGTGAAAGCAGCCAGCTTGTAATTGTTGTTCCGATATTCGCACCCATTATGATTCCTACAACCTGGTGCAGTGTCATAATTTTTGAATTAACAAAGCCTACTGCCATAACAGTTACTGCTGAGGAACTTTGGATAACAGCAGTTACACCTGCACCAAGAAGCAGACCCTTAAGTCTGTTGCTCGTCATTTTTTCAAGCATGGTTTCAAGCTTGCCGCCGCTAAGTTTTTCAAGAGAGGTTCCCATATAATTCATTCCGTAAAGGAACAGAGCAAGACCTCCTATAAATTGTAATAAATCAAATATTGTCATTGTATCACCTCGGCTATATTCTAATTATTTACAATTAAGCAGTAATTTAGAAGTGGTAAAACTTGAGTAAAAGATTTTGAGAAATATAAAAAACAGATTAACAAATTAAAATTTATGTTAAGCTGCTTAACTTATATTTTACATTTGATTTTTAATGACACCGCAAGCACGGTTGAAAGCACATATGAAATGGGGATTGAAATCCATATTCCGTTTAAATTATATATATTCGGCATTACAATAAGCAGAATTATTAAAAATACAATTATGCCTGCACTTGAAATAATTGCTTTGGATTTTTTGCCTGTTGACTGAAAATAAGAGCTTAGAATGATTACAACCGGGATAAAAATCAGAGTTGGCGAAATCATTTGCAAAGCTTTTGCCCCTTCGCTGATTATTTCATAATTATCAGTAAAAATATTGATGAAAAATTTAGGAGCTAAGAATGCGCAGGCTGCTGCAATAACCGCATAAAATTCCGTAAACAGCAATGCCAAATTCAGTGTGTCTTTGATTCTTGCTTTGTTATCAGCACCGTAATTATAGCTTATTATAGGAGATACCGCTTGTGCTGTTGCATTAATGGGTACAACTGCAAGCATTGCAATTTTACTGATATATGCAAAGGTATTCACTGCTGTGCTACCGCCGAATTTCGAGAGCAGTCTGTTAATTAATAAGAAAATTAGTGACATACTGCTCATTTGTATTAGTGTTGGAATTCCGATTATCAGAATATCTTCAGCCGTGTGACGGTTTATTTTTATGTCACTGAAATCCTGACAGCTTATTTTTGTAAAGAATATTACGCTCATTAAGAAGCTGGTGAAGTAACCGATAACAGTTGCAAGTGCTGCTCCTTTAACACCCATATCAATTACGCTTATAAAAATATAATCAAGAAAGATATTGACTGCTGTTGGTATAAGCCATATTGCAAGTGAATAGCCCATCCTGCCCTCGGCACGTATAATTGATGAAAAGCCTGTTGAGAATACATTGCCTATCAGAATAATTGAAAAGTATTCCTTTGCGTAGGGAACTATGTCATCGGTTACACCTGAGAGCTTTAAGACAGGTGACATAAAAATAAATCCGAGTATGGTGGTAAGAATAGCTGTGCTGTAAAAAATCAGCATTGCATTTGCAGCAATGCTGCCGGCTTTTTTGTAATCCTTTTCACCAAGATGTTTTGCTGCAAGTGCAGCAGCACCTCCGCCGACCATCTGAGCAATAGCTGCCTGTATCATCATAAAAGGAAATACAACCGATACTCCGCCCATAGCGTTATCACCAACGCCGTGGCTAATGAACAATGTGTCAACAATATTGTAAAGTGCATCAAAAAACAATGCGAAAAAGGTTGCCGATGAATAGCTTAGTATCAGCTTTGGAATGGGTTTGGTTTCCATTACTGCGGTCTTGTTTTTGTTATTTTGCATTTTCAAGCACCTTAAATGCGTTTTTATAAAAAGGAATACAGGTTATAGTGTTTCTCCACCATCCAAAATGACGGGGCGTATAGCGATAATATTTTTCTACCTCCTGAATTACACCTAAAAGCCCTTGAGCAAAGGCGTATCTGATTTCATTTTCAGTGTTAATTTCAATCGGCTTGTCGGTAGCACTGTTATAGATTTCTATAGCCTTTTGCTTTGATTTAAGATTGAAAACAGGATTGTTGTCAACACAGATAAAGTCAAATATTCTGTCACCCCAAAAGCTTCTTTCAGGATCTATCCAGCAATGTTCGGTTTTTCCGTTTTTGTCCTTACAGCAAATGACATTGGCATCCCAAAGGTCATAGTTTACCATTGTGCATTCAACCTTTTTGAGTAGGCTTTTGTGTTTTTTGGCGCATTTCAAAAGTCTTTCACCATTCTTTGATGGCTTACCTACACGCTTGGCATCAGCAAGCAGATTGTTTATCATAGAGCAAAGTGCATCATACCAGTTGTCATAAAGTCCGTTTTGAACGTATCCGAATTTATCGTTTTTAATTTTATGTATTTGTGCAAGCATTAATGCAGTGCTTTCTATTACCGTGTCGGCACCGAGCCGGGCAATGCTTCTCATCTCTCCGTCGAGCTTTTCCATAATGAAGTATTCTGTAGGAACAATACTTTTTGAATAATCGGTAAAATACACCTCAGGTACTCTTATATCTGTATGTTTTCTGATTTGTTCATACCAGAATACCTCGCTTGACATCATTTTGTTTTCATATGTCAGAACGGCAGTTGTGCTGTCAGGTGCCAGCTTTAATACATAGCTTTTATCTGCCTTCACTTCAAATACGGCGTTGTATTCACCGTCGCCGAGAGGTGAAATGCTTTTGATGCAGTCAATTCCGTATTGACTGAATATTTCTTTTATCTTGTCGTTGCTGATAACAAATTTTGTTTTGCTTACCATAATGATAACCCCCTTGCCTTGATATTACAATAACAAATTACACCGGTCAAGCACTTTGCATTATTAATATAAGATTTGTGATATTATCAAAGAAAAACAGAGGTCTTTCAACCTCTGTAAAGCAAGCTATTCGTAATCTTTGATTTTGTCAATTTTTGTTTCGCCGAGTATGACGATGCCATGGTCATATAAAAGCTGTGCTGTTATACCGTTTCCCTGTATTGTTTTGCCGCTGAAGCTGCCGTCATATATTTCACCAAAGCCGCAGCTCGGGCTTCGCTCCTTAAGGATTGCAAGCTGACAGCCGCTTTCCTCTGCTACATAAAGAGATTTTTCAGCTCCGTCCTCAAATGCTTCCGTTAAATCCTCACCTGTTTTGGCATAAACTCTGCCGTTTTTGATTTCACTCGGTACTCTTGGTATCGGCAGACCGCCAAAGCATTCAGGGCAGACCGGTATCAGCTTATGACGTTTTCCAAGCTCGATTATTTCATCACATTTGTTATTGCCACCGCTGTATTTGCAGTTTTCGCCAAGCAGGCAGGCACTTACCAGAATTTTCATTATTTTCTCCTTTTGCCGATTATTATGAAAAAGCCCAAGATAAATATAATAAGTATTATTGAAAATATAAGGGTTAACGGTTTTCCGAAAAAAGGAATATGACCTGCAATTGCGATGATACCGATTATAATAAACAGT
>VSOH01000003.1 GCA_009774735.1 Clostridiales bacterium | reverse complement strand
ATTGTTATATAATTTAGTAAAGCAATAAACCAAATTGATATAATCAATGCAGGAGGTAAATAATGCAATATTATGAGAGATTAAAAGAGTTGAGAAAAGGCAGAGCTATAAGTCAACAACATATTGCAGAGATCTTAGGGATTGATAAACAGCAATACAGCGATTATGAAAACGGAATACAAGAATTACCATTAGATTATTTAGTTGTTCTTTGTATGTTCTATAGAGTATCATCAAATTATATTTTGGATTTGCCGAAAAACTTGCGTTATCCTAAGTATTGAGCGTAAAACAACCCCCGAAGATTTATATATCTTCGGGGGTTGTTTTTATTCTGCTTTAATTCTGTAAACCTTAACGCTGTGCTTTGGCAGTGTGGCGGTGATGACCGAATCTGTTGTTCGTTCATCGGTCCATAGGTTGTGTACCTGATAGCTGCCTGATTTTTTAAATTCAAGGTATTCATCCTCTGCAAGCTTGCTGAGGTCATATTTTATGCTCTTTGTGCTGTTTGCTTTATTGAACAGACAGAGCGCCGCATCACCATTGGCAAGCGGTCTTGCAAGAATATCTATACCGGATACGGTGCCGAGTTTTTTGGCAGCCTTGCCGAGAGGATCCTGGTCAATTGCAATGAGGTGCTTGTTCGTTACAATTTTAAGTGTGGAATTGCCCTCAACTGCTTTATTGCTGCCGTCTACAAATTTGCGTATATCATTGCCGAGCATAAGCGGCGATGCCATCATACACCAGAGTGAAAAATGTGCTCTGTTTTCATCCTCTGTGAGCTTTCCGTTGCCAACCTCAAGCATATCAGGGTCATTCCAGTGACCTGCACCGGTTGATGCATAATGCTTAATTGAAAATTTATAGATCGTTATTATACTGGTCCAGTTCGCAAAAATGTCGTGGGTAGTACGCCACATATTGCCTGCCTTGCTGCCCCAGTCCCAAGGGCAAGCCGTGCCCCATTCGCAGATTGAAAAAACAATCGGCTTTTCAGGTGTTTTTGTATATTCAGCCCATAGCTTAGTTGCATTTTTTAAAGCATATCCCATTCGTTTGTACTGAATGTATGATGAATCTGCAACAGTTGCAATCGGGTTTTGCAGAGTAATTGTGTTTGTGCCGCCGATTAAGCTGATGATAAGCTGAACACGCCCTGTATCACTGAAGCCTTTGCCATAAGGGAAGAATACCTCATGTATCTTTCCGTTAACATTTACCTGTGCATAGCTTTCGTGTCTGGAGAAGGTTTTTGCAAAAACAATAGTCATTGCATATTCTCCCTGCGGAAGGCTGTTGAATTCAAAGCTTGCAGACCCTGCACCGTGGTTTATATAGCCGATGGCCTTGCCGCTCTGCAAAGAACTGAGATTAATGATTCGTGCTTTGCCTGTGAACCGTGCATCCTCAGGTCTAAGTACCAGTTTGGAATTAAACTGTTCTTCGTCATCAATTCTGCTGAGTTCAATTTTTTCTATTGCAGGGCAGTCACCGCTTATTGGTCTGCTGTGGCAGAAATCATATTTAAAAAATTCACAGCCCCATGATGCAAGTGTTTTTGCATCCAGGTCCTCTTTACCGAGAGAGGCAGGTAAATCCTCGCAGGTATGGGTACCGTTTGATGAATATAAACCAACCTTTAAGCCAAGTGAATTGATATCTTTAATGAGCTGAGGAATACCTCGGCTGAAGGTACCTAAATCGCCCTGCAGCTTGCCGTCGCTGTCGCGCATTGAGCTTTGCCAGCAGTCATCAAGGTTAATAAATTTATAGCCTGCATCAGCAAGTCCGCTGTCAACCACAGCCTGAGCGGTTTCCATAATTAAATCCTGGTCAATATGGTTTCTGAAAGTATTCCAGCTTGACCACCCCATAGGCGGTGTTTGTGCAACACCGTTATCATAGTCAGGCTCTTCACTTATATCCATAGTGATTTTTCTGGGCATAGTGAATCTTTTTATTGCACAAAGGGGACATTTGCCGTTTGCTTTCATTGTAAAGAACCAGGAAATAAAAAGCACAATCAGTATTGCGATAATCGCAATAAAAACTATTAGGAATGCCATATCAATCCAATCTCCTCAAAATATTTCAGCTCCTTTTCTGCAAGAGCTGATGAATTTTCATCAAGTTTTTCAACAGTTTCCTTTAAAAACTGCTTTTTATGTTTTATATTATAAAAAAATCTATATATCCAGGCATAAGGAGTCAGCCATGGTCTGCCATCAATAAATCGGATATAAGATATATTTTTTAATCTGCTGTAGGGAGGGAAGGCAAGGCGAAGCCTTGTTCTGAAAGAGGAATATTTTTTGCCGTCCTCTAAATCCTTGCGCACAACAATTGCTGCCTTATTTTTCTGCAAATCTCCGAAAGCTCCGCATTTAAGCAGGTAATCCTCCGTTTTAGAAGTGTCGTTGCCGTAATCCTTTCCGACTGCAAACCATTTGAAGCAGACAGTCAGAATTTCTTTTGCAAAAATATCAAGTCTGATTTCTTGCAATATTGAAAGAACATTGTTTAAATCAATATTTCTTTTTTTCAGCATAACGGCTAAGTCTAATATCAGTTTCAGCCCTGCACCGTAAAATTTGAAATGGTGTGCTATGTGTGCAATCAGGTATGCAAAGTGATAATCGTTATTCAACTCGCCCTTGCAGCCGTCGAAAACAGAGTTCTCAAAAGCATCATTGAAGGCGTTGTCACCAAATTCACTGATTATTTTTGTGTGCACCTCTAAAATAATGTTGTTCCTCTTAAATTCACGAACTGTGCCGTTAGGTGCATAGCATTCAAATCCTGAGTTCTCCAAAACCGCTTTTGCCTTGCTGCGGTCTGAATCCCTTATAAGAATGTCTATATCGCCCATAGAACGGCTTTCCGGAACAGGATATAAATTCCTGAGAACAGAACCTTTAAAAAGGATATAGCTAATCTCAGCCGCTGTAAGACAGTGTTCTATATCACTCAGTGCGGCAGACTGGCATTCGTAAATATATACAAGGTCAAAAAATT
Organism: Clostridiales bacterium; assembly: GCA_009774735.1. GTDB lineage: Bacteria > Bacillota > Clostridia > Oscillospirales > Acutalibacteraceae > Eubacterium_R. The sequence continues at coordinate 22,228 of VSOH01000003.1, read as the reverse complement.
TATCCATAAAAAGCTGTCTAACACCATTTGGGATTGACAGCTCTTTATTTTTGTTGAAAACACAGTGACAAATGCCTATTAAATTATGTGCCTTTGCCAGATTGTAAAAGCTCCTCCAGTCAATATCATCTATTTCAGGACTGTTGTCATTCAGGTAGCTTGTGCAAAGACGAAGCAAAAATTTTTCTTCTCTATTCATTATCCGAAAACAGCACTGCCGATAAGCAGACTCAATACTGATATAATCAGTCCGGCAATGAATACACCTATGCTGATTACACCGAAGCTTTTTTTCTTGTCAAGCTGAAGCAGGGAAGCAAGCAGTGCTCCTGTCCAGCCGCCTGTACCCGGCAGAGGAATTGCAACAAAAAGCAAAAGTCCCCATATGCCGTATTTGTCAATTTTGTCACGTTTTTTCAGAGTTTTTTCTTCAAGCCAGAAAATAATTTTATTAATTCCCGGTACTTTTTTCAATACCTTGAATATCCAATTGATTAACAAGAGTATGAACGGTATAGGAAGAATATTGCCCAAAAAGCTGATTATAAAGCCGGCAAACGGATTCATGCCAAGCAGTACAATTGCTGTGAACATTCCAAGTCTGCACTCCAAAACAGGACATAAAGAAATTATGAACACAACGAGCCAGTCCGGTATACCGTGGGCAGTTAAAAATTCCTGGATGGTTTGACAAAGTTCTTGCATATAGCTCTCTCCTTAGTAAATTATAAAATGATTATCGCATAAAAATTTATATGCTTTTTCCAATATATCTCTGTCATTTTTAAACTTCAGATAAGGCATTGCCTGATTGTAAGTAAGCCAAACGTAATCCTCAATTTCTTCCTGCTGAATTGTTGTGGTTAAATCATCGGTTGTTCCCACAAATATAGATACGTTCTTTTCAATTCTGTTCTTTATTTTATATTTTGAAATACTTTCAAAATCCTTGTGAAGCTTTACGTTGATACCAGTTTCTTCAAGCACCTCACGTTTTGCCGCATCAATTTTGGTTTCGCCCTTTTCTATGTGTCCCTTAGGGAAGCCCCAGTTGGCTGAGCGTTTATTTTTTATAAGCAGAAAGCGTGTTTCATCATTTATTTCACGGTAAACGACTGCACCGCTGCTGCTTTCATAAAGACATACCAGACTGTGATTCGGGAAATCCTTTTCAATATCAAGATATTTCATAATATCAAGATTAATATATCGTGTGCTTTTAGGAGCTAAAATCCAGATTTTCTTCTCTGACTTGATTTTTGGCTCCAGTAAAGCAATAACTCTACCGTCAAAATTCCTTACAGGATGATCAATTCCAACTATAAAGGCATATTCCTTCTTTGGCATGCCGAGAATCATTGAATAATTAAGAGGGTAGGTTTTACCGGACTTATCTTTCTGACCTATAGGTTTAACAACCCTGGATCTGACACATTGTCCAAGCATTATATCACCACCAACAAAAACATATATAGATTTATTATATAAAATTTTTGATGATATTACAAGTATTATATGTATAATATTTTAATACATAATAATATCTTAATAAAATAGATGTTTTTAGTACAAAATCATCTTCAGGTTCCCGGATATTTATTTTGCAGAATTTATAAATATCCTAAACAAGCATAAACAAGAATGGTATTTAACAGTCAAAACAAAAAAACCACAACAGCTTTCGCCGTTGTGGTTTTTGTTATTGTGATACGTTAATTAACTTAACTTAATTATTAGCTGCCAAGTGTCTGGAGCAGGTCAACAAGTGAAGCAATAACGGTATCTGTATCATCCTGAAGCATACCAAGTACCTGGTCGATTACTCCGGAGATTGTATCATCCGTATTATCACCAAGCAGACCGCCGATTAAGCTGCTGATCTGGTTGTAGTTATCACCGCTGTTGATTGTATTAATTAAGTATCTGAGTATAGCAATAAGTACTTCTGATGAATCACCCTGTACAAATACTCTTGAGCCGAAGGTAGCAGCCTGTGAAGCACTTACAATAGTAGTACCATGGCTTGCAAGCTGTAACCAGTCAACTGCATTGAGCTTGATTCCGAGAGGTGTGCCCTTAATCTTAATCAAACCAAGAACATTGTTGATTAATGGGATGAGCTTATCACCTGTGAGAACCTGTGATAATGTTTTGTTAAGGTCATAAACATCAATTGAGAAGTTTGTGATGCCTACCTTGCCGAGAAGTCCGTTAAGGTCAACATCGAGTGCATCAAACAGAGTATCAAGAAGATCATTAAGATCAACGATAGGTCTGATTGCATCAGCAAGAGCTGAGATAGGAGTGAGCAGATTGTCAATCATCTGGCTCAAACCGTTGTTGCCGATGAACAGTGCAAGGTTAGGAATCATTGCTGTTACTGTCTGGAGAGGAGCATTAAGAACATCCTCTACGACATCCCAGATAGGATTAATGATGTCAAGGAGAATTGCGTCATATTCCTTGTTGATATCCTGTCTGTACTGATACTGTGTCTTAACATTGTAGCAGCTGAATGCCTCAAGAAGAGGAACGATTGATGATGAGTAACCGTTTGAGCCGGGGATACGAACTAAGTCGAATAAACCAAGCTGTGCGTCATTCAGAAGTACATCAAGTACACCGTAAAGCGGACGAAGTACAGCAACGAGTGCGTGGAAGAAGCTATCTCTGTCTGTAACGCCCCACTTAAGTGAATCTGCGTTAACATTCTTCCAAGAGCCTGCGTTAGCAATTACAGATGCAGGACCTTCAAATGTCTTACCATAGCTCTTATCTGTAAGAAGCTTAGCAACATTAGCTGTTGTAAAGTCTATATCAGTCTGAGCAAGGAGTGCTGTCAAGCCGAGGTTGTCATTTATCTTAACACCCTCGATTGCACCGTAAAGACCTGTAGCGAGCTTGCTTACAAGACTGTCTGTGAACAGATTCTTTGTTACAAGTTCATTAAGGTTAAGCAAGCTTGCAATCATACCATCAAGCATTGGAGGAAGGTTCTTTAAGAAGTCAACTTCCATGTCTTCAGGATAAGAGAATGAATACTGACCTGTCTTATACTTTGTGTAATCCCAGAAAGCATTTGTAGGCTCACCTGCAATGAAGTAGAAGAGTGCCATTATAATCTGATCATCAGATGCTGTGCTTAATGTGTTAAGTACACTTGAGATTACTGCTGTAAGAACGTCACTGTCCTTAATCTTGTCAATGCCAAGAAGGAGTGACTTAAGAGCAGGAATGTTAGTTGTTAATGTCTTAGCAATATATCTAAGAACTGTAATTAATACTTTACCCTGGTCAACATTACCAACCATCTTACCGGTTAAGTAGTTGCCGTTTGCACCTGTTGCAGCACTTGTGTAAGTCATCTTATCACCAAGGCTGATTAATGCATTCCAGTTAATGTCATAAAGCTTAAGGCTTCTGACTGTCGGGTTATCATTACCTGCAAGAACTACTCTTACAATAGGTATGATTAAATCTTCTATATTTAACTTAGAAAGATCTGTAAGGTCAAGATCAATCTTAGTCTTAACACCAAGAAGTGTGCCAACTACTGTACCAAGGTCAACACCTAAGAGATTCTTGATGATGCCGTTGATATCAAGTGTTTCTGCAACGCTTGCGATTAAGCCGGTAATCGGAGCAAGAAGATTGTTGATTAACTGTGATAGACCGTGAGCGTCAAGATACATTGCAAGATTTGGAAGTAAGTCTGTCAATGTATCGAATGGCTTATCAACAAGCTTGTTGATAAGTGAGCTGCTTGTGTCACCTGCAATTGGATTTAAGATGTCTAATAACAGGTTATCCTTAGCAGCATTAATGTCCTTCTTATACTGATTATAAGTCTTGATATTTGAAAGCTTGAATGCCTCCATAAGAGGAATGATTGCACTGTTGTAACCGTTTGTACCCTCAATCTTGAGGTCCTTGAGTTCCTTAAGTGATCTTAAGTCAAGCTTAACGGTTGATGTTGTGCTTCTTGCACGTTTGCCGTCTCTGATGTTCAGAGTCAGCACGCCGTTCTTTAATTCGCCTGTAATCTTGAGTGACATTGTGTCGCCAAGAGCGAGCTCCTCATTAATCGTAAGAGAAAGTGTATTAACTAATTCGCTTACTACGTTGTTGAGTTCAAGAGTACCCTCACCGAGGAATACCTGAAGCACACTATTAAGCGGACGAAGTACAGCAACAAGAGCGTTTACAAAGCCCTGCTGAGCCTTTGCTGAGCCATCTGTGAAGCCCCAGTTAACGTTCTTAACATTCTTCCAGCTTGACTGAGCAGCAATTGCGTTAGCAGCTGAAGAATATGTTGCACCATAGCTTGTGTCAGTAAGAATCTTAGCAACATCCTTAGTAGATGTTACGATACCAAGCGGAGCAAGAACAGTCTTGATTGTTGGGTCAAGTCCGTCAAGTGCACCGTAAAGTGTAACTGCAAGCTTGGTAATAAGTTCATTTTTGAATAAGTTTGTGCTGAGGATACCCTTAAGGTCATCAGCGCCGAGGTTTACACCGAATGAGCCGAGGAGAGGGAAGATATTCTTAACAAGATTGTCAAGAGCATCAACACCCTGATCCGCCATAGCCTTTGTCATACCTGCAGGGTATTTAAAGTTTTCGGTCATCTCCTGAAGATACTGAGCAAATGTCCAGTAAACAAGAGTCGGGTTGTCTGTTATTTCAAGTACCTGATTTAACAGCTTAAGAATTGTTTTTGCATCAAGATCACCGGATTTAAGAAGTGTGATGATCATTATCAGAGTATCGTTCGGATTCTCATTGTTATTAAGGAGAGCAAGAATAGCATCTAATGTACTGCTTTCAAGAAGTACCTCAAGAACATATTCGAGGACGTAAACCAAAGCAGCCTCAGGTGATGAAGAATAAAGTTTTGACCAACTGATTTGCTTTAATGTAATTCCGATATTCTTACTCTTGAGTAATGTGTTGATAAGAGGAATAATGTTGTCGCTTGTCAGCTCACAGCCGATAATTCCTTCATATGTCTTAACATTAGCTAACGTATCTGCTATGTTAGCTACAGAAATAAGGGTTGAATTGAGTGTTGGTGAGGCTCCGTTCGGAAGCTGAGCGGTCTTAAGACCGAAGATCTTTCCTAAGCCTCTTAATTCCTTCGTAATCGGAGCAACTATGCCCTTAAGAAGTGAACCGATTGTACCACACTCGGTATTCTTGTCATCAATGAATCCGGCAATGCCCTGAATGGATTGAATCAAAGTGGTTACAGGAGCCTTAAGGAATTTATTGAGAAGCTCTGAAACAGGAGTAAGGATAGCAATTAAGGTTTTATCATAATAGCCTGTTTCAGCCTTATCCTTTTTGAGTGTTTCAATAGTTTCCATCTTGATGTCGTTCTTTGTGCAGAACATACCAAGAAGTGGTGTAAGTACTGTCTGATACCATCCGGTTTCAACAAGAAGTACACCGAGGATTGAAGTTACAAGTCTGAGTGAAGCAGAAAGTCCATCGTAGAAAGCTTCCTTTCTGTCCTCAGCATTGCCCTTAATACCCCAATCAATGCTTAAGTTTTTATAGTTATGACGTGAAGAAGCCTCTGACATAATTGTCCATGTCTCATATTTAGCGAGCTTCTTCTGAGCATCTTTGTAATCACCGAGTCTGATGCCTACAGCATCCGGTGAGATAATGCCGTCGATTGCCTCAACAAGCAGGTTATACTTCAATGAGCTGTTATTATCATAAGTGTCATAGAATTTAACAAGCAGGTTGTCAGCAATTTTTTCAATTAATGCATAAGTTTCAACAACAAGTCCGGTAAGTGCGTTGTTTGTGTATACCTTCTTAGGATCAACTTTACCATCTTTAGCAGTAAGGTTTTTACTTTCACCTGTGATGAAGTACAGATACTGGTTAACCAAAAGAACAATATCGGTAGCGATTTCGTTATTCTTGCCAAGGTTAATATCCATACCTAAGAATCTGTCTAACAGTGATACAATACCAGCGATTAAATTCTCAGCTGAGTCTAATGAGAATCCATTTAGGCTGCTATCAGAAAGGAGAGAAGAAAGCATCTTGTCAAGATTTCCGATTAGATCTTTTGCGTTGCTTAAATCGCTGCTTGAATAGTTAGCAGATGTAGCCCTTGCAGCAGGAGCTGCTTCAAGGTTTTGGATTAATGGAAGTGAAGGCATTTGGAATCCGCCTTCGTCATCAGCGGCTGCTGATGTAACGAAACCGTTAACACTCTGTGTGCTTGGTTCGTTGAAATGTGCAATTAAGTTCTTAATAACCTCAACAAGTCTTGAGATATTTGAGATTAAGAAATAAGCGTTGTCTTTTGAAAGACCTGTCATTTTGTTGTTAGGATCAGTATTAACATCTGTAAATGTGAATGAATACTTATCCTCACGAGTAAGCTGGAATACGCTGTTTGCAATGTCTGTAATAATGCTTTGCTCACCGAAGCCGCCGAGTGATTTCAGCAAGCCGATGATGATTGTAAGATTGCTTGAAATTTTATTATCAGTTGCAATTACATTATCAACAAGATCAACAACTGAATTCATCCAGTTTTCAACAAGCAGCTCTGCGAAGCAGTCAAGAATATCGACTGAATCCGGATCAGCTGCGTATGACTTGAATCTTTCAGCAAGTGAGTTAACAGTAGAAGTATAGGTTCTGCCTTCCGCAGTGATTTCCTTAGTGGAAATTCTTCCTTCGTAGCAGTAAACCCATTCATCTTTTGAAATGCCGTATTTTTCAGCGGCAAGGTTTTCCATAATATCAAATAACTGGGGAATTGCAACAAAGATGTTGTTCAAACCTGAGAAAGCAATTCTGCCGTCATTATGATATCTTGTTGCATTTCTGAGTTCAGGAGTATCAACAAACTGATGAACAGATGCACCGAACAGAGTAGCGATTTCGTCAACGATTTCACCAAGGATATCTCCGCCTGTGCCGTTGCCTATAGCATTACCGATTATAGTTTTTAAATCGTCAACGCAGGCACCGCCGAGCATCTTATCAACAAGATAAATGTTTGTCAGTCTTGGAACGCTTTCTTCATATGTCATAAAGCATGAGAAAACAGCATCCTCATTAGCTTCAAACAGCTTGTCACTATCACTATATGTATTACCATTATATAAATAGCCTTCTTCAACCTTTTCAACTAATTTGCCGTTAGCATCTTTAACTGTGTAATTGTTGAAGTCAATGCTGTTGAAGTTGTCTTTTGTATACTTAACAGGAGCACAGAGAATTTGACCGTTCTCTTCAACTACCTCGCCGTTTTCGTCCATTACAACATTGCGAAGTTCTACTGTATTTCCGTCATAGTAAGAAATACCTTCAACGTTCTTTGCCTTCTGATCGTTCTTTGAAGCAAGGAGCCAATCCATAAGCTGTGGAAGAAGGGTGTTTAAATCCCATCCAACCTGTGCAATACCGATATGTGAGCCATTTTCCTGCAACATATCACGTAAGAAGAATGCACCGCCGGTGAAAGCACCGATAATTTCCAAATCAAGAATACCATAGATTACATTATAACCTTGGTCACCTTCCTGATTGAAGATAAGCGGAAGAATCATTTCGTCAATGAATACAGTTAACAGTGGCAAAAGACCTACAAGTGTATTGATAGGGTCATTACAGAGCTTAGTCCAGATACCATCGATAACGGAAACAATATCTACGTCTGAATCAACAAGACCTGAAATTAAGTCGTTAATTATGCCTCCAACCTGTGAGCTTGGATCCAAAACGCCCATAACAGTTTTGTTGAGGATATAGTTAACGATTTCTGTACCCATATCGTTAACCAAGCTGTAATCACCATTAAGAATAGCTTTTTGCTCGTCTGTAAGAACAACCTTTGCCTCTTCCTTTTCAGGAACCTGAGAATCAATGAATTTCTTATAATCAATTCTAATATCAAGATCCTTGTTTCTGTCAGTAACAAATGATGTAATTCCAAGTAAATCAGCAACAGTCTGAGTGTATGCATATGTAACAGCATCATCTAAGTAGACGTTGATGGTATCATAATCACTGTGAGCATCCACAAAGTTAAGAACTGCAAGGTTAGTTCCATCAGTCTGTCTTAATACCTGATCGCGTGCGTTACCGGAACCTGTGATATAAGAAAGGCTCTGATAGCTTCCGTCTTTCATGGCAATCTTTGATAGTCTACCATCAAGATAAGCACTATAAAAAGCACTTCTCAGATTATTTGCATATTTAACACCATTAGGCTGGTTATTTGTGAAATCTGTTTCAAGAATAAGACCAAAGTATTCAGACACATATGTATTCTGAAGATTTTCCGGTAAAGTTAAATTAACATCACTGCCGATAGTGTCTGTTGCACTGAAGCTTCCGTCAATGAAAAGCTTTCCGGGATGAGAAGGACGGCATGTTTCAAGAATAGAAGCAATATTTTTTGTTAAGCTGTCATCAAAAAGCTTAGTGCTGTCCAAGTAGTCGTCAGGAAGCTGAGCCTCAACCAGTTTGGTCAAGTCCTCCATACTGTTAATCTGATCATTGTATTTGATTGCAAGACCGTTTACAATTTCCTGCTCGTAATTATTGGGGATGAACTTATAAAAAAATGCATCATCAATTGCATATTCCAATGTGCTCTCAAAATAGGGAACAAGCTCCGGAATTGGGTTGCCATCATCGTCAACAGCGAACATAGCTGCGACGTCTTTGATAGTTAAATTTTTCGGATCAAGATCAAATATAACAGCAAAATAATATGCTGCAAATGTTTCTCTATAGTTATCAACAGTAAGTGCATCCGGGATTGTAAGAACTGATGGAAGAGTGTCACCATACATATCCAGCAAGTCTTCGTCGCTGCTGTACATAATATCTGTTCCTGTGGAATTGATTAAATTCATATATGCATGGACATATTTTAAGTCTTTTCCCAAACCATAGGAATAATAAGTCAATTCTGCAAAATCTGTGATTTTATAGTTTACATCATAAGCTTCAAGCTCTGCATTCTTTTCAGCATACAGTGCTTCAAGAGCTGCACGTTCTTCAGCAGTTGTGTTTGCATTCATAAACGCATCTGTGTAGAAGCTTTTCAAACCATAGAGGTTAGAAGCAGCATAGTCAGTGCTATCCTCATATACATTCTCAAAACTATTATGCAGTCTTTTTACTAACTCATCAGTTGTATCAACAAGTTCGATATTGGCGATTGGTTTAAGGATATTATACCATTCTGTCAATGTATCTCTTGTTGACTGGCTGAGATCTCTGTTTGCTCTGTTGTCGTCACAGAGAGCATACAGTGTGTAGAAATCGAGAGCACCATCTCTTTGCAGATAGTCATAGTAGCTTGGGTCTTTCGGATGACCGCCGCCTACTCTGATGGCATAATCTGACTGACTTTCTTTAGCAAGTGCACCGATAAGTGTCGGCTGCAATGCCTGCAGAACATCAGTGAGTGTGGCTTTGTCCACGATTTCTGCCTTTTCTTTGTCGGTAAGCTTGTCATAAGTCTTACCATAATCTTTGGCGTATTTCTGGAATACACCGTCGCCGACGAGTCCGATGTTATTTATTAATAACTCGGGCAGCAGTTCGTCAGCTAAGTCATTTAGAGTTGCGAATGCTTCATCGGCACCGCAATCGGTCGACCAGATGCTGTCATTTTTTTCAGCAGCAAATGCTGTGAAACCGACAGAGCAGGTGGTAACAACCATTACTACAGCTAAGAAAAAGCTGAGTATTTTTTTGCTCGTTCTCATAACTCTTCTCTCCTTTACATAGTATTCAACGAACTTGTTATTTGAAATTATACACTGCATATTGTGGTTTGCCGAAAAATGTTGTTCACAATTTTTTAACAAATTGTGAAATTTTGGACATAACTATACACGCGTGTAAAATCAAATACAATATATTTATACCAAATAATAAAGCACAAGTCAACACTTTTTTGAATTTTTTGAACAAATTGTTAACAAAACTGCAGATCTGACATTTTTGCACAGGATTTTACATATTGAGTTCTTTTTCGGGAATTATAAAATTCTTTGTGAAAAATGTAACAAAAACGTGGAAAAAGTGCTGACGTTTTTGTCAATAAAAAATACTTTACACCATCAAAAAACGTGTAAAGTTTTTGAACTTTACACAGCTTTTTAAACTAAAAAAAGCCTGTAAAACATTAACAAAACAATAATAAATTGTAAATTTTATATGAACTTTTTTGAACGAATTAACAAAAAACAATCTCCGTTTTTGGACAAATTAACGAATTTGTACTTTAACTATTCAATTTATTGACATTCTCATCCTTTTATGTGATAATTATCGTGTGATGAAGGCATCTTATACCCTTTCGGGATTTCACAAGTATTTTGATTTTTTACAGTCACATTCTAATTCGGATTGTCCGATGGTCAGAGAATGTTATATTTGTGTCAATCCGGTTGGAATTAATAGATGCCGCATTCAGAAAACTAAAACTTAGGAGGTAATTATTTGATGCAAAATAAAGTCAAAAAGTTTTCTCACAAACTGCTTGCTTTGTTTATGGCAATTGTTATGCTTTTGACATGCTTCTCCGGTGCTTTAAGTGCGTTTGCAGCAAATTCCGATCAGACAAAATATGTTGACGGCGATGTTGAGTACAACAACTTGGCATGGAATGTATTGTCAGATGAGCAGTTAGCTACTGCAATCCTTGATTTTGCAGACAGTCAGCTTCCGGCTTTGAAAGCAATGGAAGGCACAATTCATGATATGCTTGATGGTATGAGTGTTTCTGTTCTTAAAATTAGCCATAGCATGCAGAACAGACAGATTACAGTCAAGGCACTTGGCATTACGCTTGCTACAGTTACACTTAAGCTTGGCAGTGTTGATGAATTGATTGAAACCATCAACAGTGTACAGGGTGTGCTTTCAGGCGGTCTGATGGGTACAGCTCAGAACCTTGGTATTGACCTTGGTGCTGTTTTTGCTCTTGATCTTTCTGCTCTCGGCGGTAAAAAAACAGATGGTAGTAAAACCTTACCGGAAATGAGAAGAAGCAACACTTCTTCCTGCGATATCATAAGAGGCGTTCTCGGACTTCTCTATGACAATAATGATACTATTTTTGGTAGAGTTCTCAGAGGTGAGTTCTCACTCGGCTTGGTTGATGGTGCATTTAATGTATATAAGCTTTTAGGTGATTTTGTTGGTCTTGATGCTGATACCGTTAAGGCTGATCCGGTTTATAACATTGCAAAGTCTTTAATCTTTAACTACACAGAGTGGTTCACCGAAGAAGAAATTGCAGATTTCAACAGCGGAGCTAAAACATTTGTGTTTGACGAAGTTCTTCTTGATAAGATGACAGCAGAGCTTCTTACAAAAATCAGTGTACCTGTTACATATGATGAAGGAAAGCACGATACATCTGCAACACGTTATGCACAGATTAAAGAATATATGGAGGAAAACAACTGCAATTATGCTACTGCAGCAGCAGCTCTTGGTTATGATCCAAACCTCGTATATTCTGATGAATTTGTGACAAGCTCAGGTGTTTATCAGAATGTATTACTGTTAGCTTACGGTTCTCCTGATGAAAACGGTCTTGCTACTGCTCAGACAGAAACAGTAAGCCTTAGCAATACAGACAGCTTGTTTGATTTCGGTTATCAGGCTCTTAAATTTGCTTGGCCTACAGTTCTTAAAGATACTGTAAAACTCATTCATGTTAATAATGATGTAGACCGTGGTCACGGTTCAAACTTTGATAACGAGTTCTTCTATTGGATGAATAACCAGAATCGTTGGAACAAAGCTGATGTTGCAAGCAACTATGCAATGAGCAATGTTACTGAGTGGGCAAATGCTGTATTTGAAAGTTATGGTGCTGCTGATGCTGACGAGTTCCTTGGTTGGGTTAGACATAACTATGAATTTGACCGTACTAAGGTTGGAGATGCAAAGGGCAACTGGCAGGATATTGATGCTACTACATTGTTCAATAAGCTGAGATACAGCCCGCTTGCTGACTATACATTCGATATGCAGACCGGTCCTATCAATCTGTATTTCATGCAGCTTGGTACTCCGAACCTTGACAAGTTCTTCAATGAAAAATATTCAAACTACAGTTCAATGGTTGCAGGTTTGAATGACTGTCTTGTAGCTGCTGTACAGGATTTCTTCCCTGATAGTGATAACATTTATGTGAACGAGAAGGCTGATACAGAATTCCCGACAATGAAGACTACTGGCGATTTCCCTGAAATCAATTCAGGTGCTGTTAAAGCAATTGCTTCAACACTTGTAGATAATACTTTATTGATGATTCAGTATGTAGCAGATACAACTGATCAGAACATTTTAGGCGGTTTCACAGGCGGAACTCTTTCAGAGCAGAATCTTGAAGAGGCTATGCTTCCATTGCTTATTGCTTGTATCGGTCAGGTTTGGCTTAACAGCAACGGCAATCTTGCAAGCATAATCCATACAGAAGATTGGGATGCTTGTAAAGATGCTGAGGGTGTTGCTTACTTAGCTCTTAAAGAGTACTTATCATATGTAATTCCTAATAAGGATTACAGTGTGCTTGCATCTAAAGATGCAGACGGCAAATTAGATGTTACATTAGAAGGTACTATCCTTCCAATGGCTCGTGATGCTATCATCTATGTAATTGAGCCATATGTTCCTGTAACAACAAAGGACGGCAAGCCATATAAAGCAGAGGAAGGCACAACTGTTGATACTACAACAAGTGTATTTGATCTCTTCAATTCAGTAGTTTGCTACTATGCAGACAGCTACAACTTCACAAATTCAAACAGAAGTGGTGAAAAAGCACTTGCTGCAGCGCCTCTCTTTGGTCTTTGTGATAATAATGCAAACAGTACAATTAACAAATCTAATGATCTTTGGACTAACCTTAATATAATTGCTAATGATCTTCTCCCATTACTCGGTGAATTACAGGGTAACGGAAAGGGTAACTTTGATTCAGAATCACTTATTATGGGTGATATCGTAAACGGTTTCCTTGAGATTGGTGAGCAGCACAATGGTACAAAACTGTATGGTGTATCTAATTTCATCTACAGATTACTCACATTTATTTCTGCTGATCCAATTCAGAAGACTCCTGTTGTTCATACAGTTTATGATTTCATTGCTGATACATTCAATGCATTATTCGGTCCTCGTTATAATGGACAGACATATGTACCGGTTCCAACAAGAACAGCAGATCAGGCTAATCCGTTTGACGATTTAGTTAAGAAGGCATCTCTTGCCGGAACAGGTCAGGATAATCCCGGTGTAGTTCAGAAGCTCATCAACAACTTTGTTGAATTCTCGGGCTATGGCTACGATGGTGTAAAAACTTATAGTGATTCTATCCTTCCGGGTTTAACATTTGCTGTTTCTGCAGTTAACAGCTTCTTCAACTTCCTTCCATTCATTGGTGAGCATAACCTTCAGTTGGCTACTGCTGAAATGAAGGATGATGTATTCCAGGGTTGTACAGATGGTAACTCATATTCATCAGAAGCTACAATCACTAATAATGCAACCGGTATTAATAGTGCTTACCTTAACGGCAGAACCGGTAAGGTTGACCAGCTGTCACGTTATTATCTTCAGGTAACAGCTGTTAATATTAAAGGTAATGATGATGGTTCATCAATCACAAGTAATGTGTCTTCAAATCTTATTGCTCCGGGCGAGTCGATGACTGTTGGTACATCTTCAGTATTCTCTCCTGATTCAAACAACTCATCTTCATATACAGTTACATTCACATACAATATTTGTCTTGCTGATGGTACTGTAATCCACAAGGATTTAAAGTCAATTACATATCAGTATTTGACCGGTTCAAGAGATTGGCATGATACTGTTTATAATGTTTGGCATGATGCTGATGAAGAAAGACCATATACAGGTTGGTATTTAAATCCTTCATATGAGTTGGATAAGCCAAATCAGTCTGTTAGTGTAGATGGTTATACATCATATTCAAGTGCTTTCTTTGCATCAAATAAGGCTGATAACAGATTGATAGTTAACTATCCTGGTGAAATTGTTCTTTCATCAGATAATCTTAAAGCAGTAAATGATTTGGGCTTCAAGATTAAGAATATCAAAAATTCAGTTTTTAACAGTAGTGCACGTACAGTTGATGGTCTTTATTATTATGATACTGAGCCAATCATCAATAGTGCAGATGGTTCAACCTTTACCCCTAATCAGGATAATGCAGTTCCTGTATTTGATAAGGCAACAGGTGCAATCCTTAATCTTGAGAAATATGATGTTTCTTTTGATAACGGAAACACTTGGAAATACACTGGTCTGACGTCGGATGAAGTGGATACCAAGATTGCTGACGAACAGAAATTAGGTGCTGATATCAATAATGTAGAAACAAGAACACATATTGTTTATACATTTGAGCAGCTTAAAGCATCAAGCGCTCTTGCTGCTTATCATCAGAATGAGATTGGACAGTATGAGAATATTTACCTCAAGAATGGTTCAGACGAGTTTGCATACGGCACACTTCTTAAGAAGATTTCAGTTCGTGGTCCTATTGATGGTTTCTATTTGAATCCGGTACAGCATTCAATTTCATCAGACAGGTCCATTTATTTCCATTTCCTTAACTATGATGGAAAAACAGAGGTTCCTTACACAGATATTACAGCGAATATTTGTTTCTACAACACAACAAAGTCTGGTACCGCTAATATTCACTTCATTGTTTGTGATAATAAGAATGCTTCATCTGTTACTGATAAGATTGAGAGTGTAGAAAAGACAATTGCTAACTACAAGCAGGAAGATTTCAATAATGGTGCTGCCACATATGACTTCATTCAGCAGTCAGTTATTAAGGGTCTTGCTTCTACAGCACTTCCTATTACACCGGATACAGCAGCTAAGCTTTCAGACGTTGTTGAATATACTTATACAACAGCTGATTCAACATCTGCAACCGGTGATAATGCTTATACTCCGCTGACAACAGCAGATTATAACAAGTTATCAGACGAAGTTAAGGCTATGCTTTACTTCGACAATGGTAAGTATTATTTCAATGCTGACCATACACAGCCTGTTTACTCAACTGCTCCGTTAACATCAGGCAACGGTACTGATTCAATGGGCATTCCTGTTCAGGCAGTAACTGATGAGAACAATGTTGTTACATATAAGGTATCTAATACTCCTAAGATGGCAACTAAGTGGGTAGCATCAGGTATTTATAGTGAATATCCTTGCCAGATTAGCACTGGTTCTCAGGCTGTTGACGGTCAGGGCAGACCAATCTATGAGCAGATTCAGTGGTCATACTACAATGCTGCAGGTAGAAAGGTTAGCTCAACAAGCACATGGGTTATCAAGGTTCCTGATATGTCCAACCAGTTGGTAACTCCTACTGAATCACAGGATACACGTGGTATTTATTCACAGTGCCGTGATTTACTTGACTATACAACTACTCAGGTAATCGAAAAGGATATCAAGACCGATATCGCATCAAGACTCTTTGATAACGTATCACTTGTTAGAGAAGGTCTTAATGAGAAGAACTTTGACATTGTTACCTTTAATGCAATGAACTCAATGGCTAAGGATATTGAAGGTATGTACAGCGTAGAGGTTTCTTATACTGACGATTTAGGCGAAACTGTTGTTGAAGAGCTTTCTTACACAGATTACGCAAGAAGAATCGGCAACGGTGCTGAATTCGACAGTGCTAAGGTTACATCTACACTTTCATCAACACAGGTTGATGAATATCTGAGATTATTCAATATTTATATGGATAATGTTATTGAGCGTGGTTACATTGGTGACAGTCTTGAGGCAGAAATCCTCTGTGCATCAGGTAACTCTTATGACAGAATGACTGCAACTCCTGCAGTTTATGACGAGGCTGGAAAGCTCGTTACTGCTGCTAATGTAGCAAAGAACGGTGCAGCATCAGACCCAAGATTTGGTGAATGGGATGCTGACGGCAACCTTGTTAATGATGGAACATGGTCAGATGCAAGCTGGAACGTATATGTTGAAAAGCTTGCAGATGCAGTTAATGTTGCAACTATCGGTAACGATAGTTCATATGCTGACAATGGTGCTATCTATAATCCTGATTTTGATTATGCTGCTTGCGTAACAAGAGCTTACGATGCAGATACTCAGCTTCAGATGGCAGAGATTGCTCTTACTCCTCTTGAGTCTGTACAGGTTACTGTTGCTGACGTTCCGGGTGCAATTGTTACTATTAATGGTAGTGTTGTTACCGGCTCAGCTTCTTATGAAGTTGGCACATCAATCCAGGTTGAGGTTACTGCTGCTGATGGTTATATCTATCAGCATATGCTTGTAAATGACAACAAGGAATTCAGAAATCCATATACAATCGACATCAAGTCAGGTATGGATGCTATCACAATCGTTCCTGTTGTTGAGGCTGATAAGCCGGCAGGCTTTAATGTAAGTGCTTCACTTGTTATTGCATCTAATGCATCTGGTGCAGCAAGCGAAGTTGGTGTTCATGGTGACTATACTGTAACCATTATGGATGGCGATGCTGTTGTTGCTAGTAATACATTTGCTTTAACTAAGGATGCTAATACATTCTCATTTGAGGCAATTCCTGCTGGTACATACAATGTAGTAATTGAGTCTGATTATTCATTAGTTCGTGACAATATTACTCTCGTTGTTGGCGATGCTGATGTTGCATACAGTGCAATTCCTGTTGTTGTTTGTGATTACAATGGCGATAATTCTATCACAGTAGCTGACGCTGGTTACGTATATAGTAATATGGCTAAGGATGCACCTGTTTATGACTTAAACGGTGACGGATCTATCACAGTAGCTGACGCTGGTTATGTTTACTCTTGCATTGGAGCATCAACCTTACCTGCAGTGACAATCGCATAATTTAGTTTTTACTAAATACTTTCCGTTGCGGTAGGGGTAACCCTGCCGCAATGGCAAATTAATTTGACAACTATTGAATTTATAAATTTAAAATTCATTTATATAAGCGCTTAATTTTTGAACATCGGATTAAAACATTTTCTTTGTTTGGTTAGGAAGTTCCTATAAGTCAAGAATAACAAAAGTGCTGGACTTTGTAAATCGGAAGTACAAAAGAGTAATTCCTTAAGCTTACTCGAACTACGGAGGTAATTAATGGTTAAATTTGCAAAAAAGCATTCAATTTCAATCTGTGCTGTTATGGTTTCTGCTGTTATAGCTGCAGTTATAGCGATGCTTACATTTTTAACACCAAATGTTACTGCTTTTGCAGCAGCACTTGGGGAAGAAACTCCAGAGATTTACTGCACTTATTCTAAAGATAATGAAGAAGTTGACGGCAACAGATTAACTGCCGGCACTTATGATGTTAGTTTTTGCGTTAAAGGCGTTGAAAGTATTTCTACCCTGCAGTTTACAGCTACCTACGATTCATCAGTTACTATTGACAGCAGCTCGCTTTCATTAATGAGTGATAATCAGGTTGATGTTACATCAATGGGTCCTGTGGTAGATAACGCAGGTGGAAATCTTGTTTTGGGTTTTGTTTCGGATAATGCAAATTATTCATCCATAAACCCTGAGGGACAGGTGCTTGCAACCATGTCTGTTACTTTTGCAACGGACTGCGATGCATCTGACGTGCTTGTTCCTTCAACAAATCCGCATCATACTTTCAATCAGGTTGACTATGCAGATAGTCATGCCGATGAGTATGCTCTCGTTTCAAACGAAGAGGCAGCGGATTATAACGGGGTGTTATACCCGATGACTTGTGACATCACTCCGTCTGAAGGTCACAATGTAACCGGTTCATTAGTTATTGCTACCGATTCAAATGGTAATACTAACGGATTAGCTCCTTATGGTAGTTATACCATTAAGGTTTATGATACACCGGATATGGAAATGACGGAACCTATCAAAACAATAAATACAGTATATACTGAAAAAACAGAAAATACTGAAGCTTCAAATCTATTTACAATTGATGCGTTGCCGACGGGCACGTATTATGTATCAATATCATCAGATTATGCATTAACTCGTGATGACATAGTTATCACTATGGGTAATGAAAATATTGATAATGTTGTTATTCCTATTATTGCTTGTGATTATAATCAGGACGCAAGTATAACAGTTGCTGACACAGGATATGTATTTACAAATATGTCCAAGGATGCACCGGCGTTTGATTTAAATGGCGATGATTTTGTAACATTAGCCGATTCAGGATACGTTTATTGCTGTATTGGCGGAAAATATGATGGATTTGATATAAAATAATATGGAGGTAATTTAATGAACAAAACTTTTAAAAGAGTTCTTGCTTCAATGCTTGCAATTCTTATGATTATTTGTGCAATGCCATTTACTGTTTTCGCAGCTGAGAATAACAGAAAATGGTGGGTTGATGATGGTGTTGATCCGGCAACTATCACTTCAGAGCCTGAATTCTGGGGATTTAACAGTGACACGGATCCTGTGCATCAGCCAATGGGTCCTTGGGGACTGTCTTTTGGTTCAAAGGTAGACTTTGAAGCAGATCTTTATGAAGATCACCGTGATGATTGGAAGCCGGTACTTGGTGTTACTGTATCAGATGTTGGTACTAAGGGTGCTGCTACAGCAGACCTTACTGCTAAGTATCAGAACAACTATGCAGCAAACACTTCTCGTTCATTCGAGGCTGCAAAGGCTGACGGTACAATCATTAACCCAGCTGAATTAAAGGCTGGTCAGAGAATTGCTGTAACCTTTGAAATGGGCGGCTTTGATATTCTCAATAACGGTCAGATCGTAGGTAATTATGATTCTGATTTCATTAAACCGGGTTCATACACAAGAGCACCAAGCGGCCGTGGCGATGGCTGGGTAACAGCAACAGGTGCAAGTGCTTGGAAAACAAGTAATGCATTATACGCTTCCAAGGGCGACGCTCTTGGATTTGGTGGTGCAAATACTGATGATACCAGATTTTTAATAGGTATATTTGGTACTGCTTTTGGTAATGGTGAAAGACTTGCTTCTAACTATATCGGTATGAACAACGAAGAAAGAGGCTTTGATTCTGGTTACGGTCTTGTAATCGGTACTGTATTCTTTGAGGTACAGCAGGATTGTGACCTTAAGGATGTTATGACTCTTTCAGGCAGACAGGATGGCTGTATCGTTGAGCCTATCTGCCGTGATGTATTTAATGACGGTGTATATGTTGCGACTATTAATGATTTCAAAGGTGCTTTCGCAAACATGCCTGTAGTTTGGACTAACTACTCAAACGGCGGTTCAGAGGCATGCACACACGCTAACACAACTACTACAACAGAGGTAACAACTGCTGCTACTTGTGAAACAGCAGGCGTTGAAACTGTTACTAAGACATGTAACGACTGCGGCGAGGTTGTTGGCGAACCAACAACAAACACAATCCCTGCTCTCGGTCATGATTACACAGGTGCAATTGCTCCTGCTGATTCAACACATCACACTGTAGCTTGCGTTAACGGCTGCGGTACAACAGAAACTGTTGATTGTACTTTCACAGTAGTTGATCATAAGGATGCTACTGTAACTGAGGAAGGCTTCGACAAGTTCGCTTGTGATTGTGGAAACACATACACAACTGTTATTGACAAGCTCACATGTGAGCATGTTAACAAAACAACAACAAAGACTGTAGAAAAGGCAGCTACCTGCACAGAAACAGGTCTTGAAAAGGTTGTTGTAACTTGCGATGACTGTGGTGTTGTTGTAAGTGAAGATACAAATACTATCGAAAAACTTGCTCATACTGAGAAGGTTGTTGCCGGTACTCCTGCAACATGTACTTCAACCGGCTTAACAGATGGTAAGGTATGTGAGGTTTGTGATACAGTTCTTGTTGCTCAGGAAGAAATCGCAATGATTCCTCATACTGAGGTTGAAATCGCTGCAGTTGCTGCTACTTGTACAGAGGGCGGTAAGACAGCAGGCGTTAAGTGCTCAGTTTGTGATACAGTTATCACTGCTCCTCAGGATACAGAGGCTCTTGGTCATAACTATGTAGAGGTTGAGGGCTCAGCAGTAGCTCCTACAGTTGATGCTGCAGGTAAGAAAGCTGATCAGCAGTGCACACGTTGCGACGATGTAATCGTTGGTGAGGCTATTCCTGCTCTTGCAAGCTACGAAATCACTGTTGCAGCAACAGATCTTGGTGTTGTTACTCTTAACGGTGCTGACGTAACTGACGGTGCAAAGGTTAAGGTTGAGGCTGGTTCAACTGTAACTCTTACAGCAGAGCCAATCGAAGGTGCTAAGTTCTTAGGCTGGACAGCTAACGGTTTAACAACTGTTTCAACTGATACTACATTCACAACTGTTGCTCTTGCTAATGTAACATATACTCCTGTATTTGAAAAGGCTGATGCGGCTTCATTCACAGTTGTATTTGCTGATGCTTTCGGCAACATTGTAAGCTCACAGGTTGTAACTGATGGATCTCAGATTGTTATCCCTGATGCTCCTGCTCGTTCAGGTTATGTTGCAGCTACAGAGAATGGCTGGACAATGACCAACGAAGAAATTCAGGCTCTCACATCTTCAGCAACAGTTATTGCTGTTTATGAGCTTGCTGAGAACGAAGGCTACACTGTAACAGCTAATGGTGCAACAATCACCGGTGACGGTATTGAGGCTACAGATGTTGCAACAGGTGTTGCTTATGATACACTTGTAACTGTATACAAGGAAGGCGCTAAGGGTTGGGCTGTAAACGGCGTAACAGTTGCTTATGGCGATACTTATAGCTTCTATGTAGGTAAGGATATTGAAGTTGTTGCTGTAATGGACGGCGTAACAGCAGTTCCTATGGTAGCAAATGTTGGTGTTAACGAAGTTGGTCAGCCAGGTAGAATCCAGGCTCAGTTCATTGCTACACGTACAATGGCTGATGGTTATACTTACATTGACTCAGGTTTCGTTTACGGTAAGGGTGACCTTGGTGAGATTACTCTGTTTGATGTTGATGGTTCAGCTGTAAAGGCTGCTTACACAAAGACAGCTTCAGAGCAGTTCTCAGTAACCTATGGTTTATCTGCTCAGACCGGCACAATAACTGCTCGTGCATTCATCGCTTATGCTAATGCTGACGGTGAAGTTACTGTAACTTACGGTGCACCTATGACATACCAGTACAAGTAATAGATTGGAGGATTA
This sequence comes from Clostridiales bacterium, assembly GCA_009774735.1. GTDB lineage: Bacteria > Bacillota > Clostridia > Oscillospirales > Acutalibacteraceae > Eubacterium_R. Next base: position 982 of record VSOH01000003.1, on the reverse strand, counting down.
GTAATGAAAGAATTATACACAAAGCCTATGGCTGAGGTTGAAGAGTTCAAGACAGTAGATGTTATCACTACTTCAGGTATTGAAGATCTGCCAGGCGGCTGGGATTAATCCTAAGTTTTAAACTCGGGGGGACGGAGAAATCCGTCCCTTTTTCTTTTTTCAAGTATAAATAAAAAACAAACCGAAAGGCATTTCCCTTTCGGTTTGTTTTTTTTATTGCAGATTAATCTGTAACATCATTATAAATATAGTCAATCAGCTTTTGCTTGTTGCTGTCAGTATTAATGCTGATAACACTGTTGCCGCTGATTGTCGCATATTCCCATGTTCCTTCAAATGGTACCTTAGCCTGCTGAATGTCATTGCCAAGACAAGGAACAGCACGCATAACAAGGCTTCTCAATTCACTTTTCGTTAAATCCGTTTCAATGTAAGGTGCACTTTTGTATGCCATATTCAGCAGTGTGAATGGGTTGGAGTGCTTTGCATTATTCAGTATAGCACTCATAACAGTACGCTGTCGTTCTGTTCTTACAAAGTCTGTGTCAATTTTTCTTATTCTGCAGTATGCAAGAGCCTGCTCGCCGCTAAGCTTGTACTTTCCTGACTCAAGTACTACATCGCCGTATCGATATGGATGATTTGTTACCTCATTAGCCTCGGCTTCGGTAACATCTACCTCAACGCCGCCAAGACTGTCAACGAGTACCTTAAACATTTCAAAATCAACTACGGCATATCCGTCAATATCAACACCAAAGTTATACTCAATCGCATCAACAACCCCCTCATAACCGCCTGATGAGCAAGCAGCATTCAGACGCTGATTGTAGCCTAATGTGGGGATATATACCCACGTATCACGCAGGAATGATGTGAGCTTGATGCTGCGGTGCTTCATATCAATAGATACAAGCATCATTGTATCCGACCTTGTTTCATTGGCGTTTTCGCCTGCACGTGCATCGACCCCGAGCAGAAG
>VSOH01000299.1 GCA_009774735.1 Clostridiales bacterium | reverse complement strand
GCTCTATTTATCGGTTAAACCTCCTTTTCGTTGGATAGCCCGCAGTTTGATGGCCAGTTGTTCCAGCTCCGCTGTACTAATCTGAACAAAGGGTTTGCCGGCTATCCGGGGGTTGTTGCAGAATTCGTTCACCCGGTTCCAGTCAGTGGTGTCTATACCCAACTGTTGCATCAGTTTCAGACATACGCTGCGTTTCCGCCGCAGTTCCTCGCGAAGTTTCTGTCTCCATTCATCCTGCCCGGTTAGTTTCTCCAAGGCACAGCAGCAGGCTTCATATTCCTTGGATGTCATTTCACGGAGGCTTTCCGTACGGTCCCACGTGTACTGCAGAACGATTTGCTTCTTTAGCCCTTCCCGGTCTCCTGTACAGGGCAGCTTGTTGAACGAAGCATAAAACCGGGCGAAATTTGTCACTTCCTGTGCCATCTTTATTGTATTAGTCTATTAATAATTGGAATCCTTTTTCTGTAATATACATATCCTCACGTTCTATCCACGGTTCTCTCAAATCTTCATCTTCTTCTTTAGAATCCGAGAAATTCAAACGAAAGCTGTCTTCAAGATTGCGATCTATTTGCTCCTCTATGTCAGCAATACTTACATCTTCAGGAACTGCTCCTCTAAACTTTACAAGTACCGTAATTTCTTTTGCCATAATTCAAAAACTTAAAGGTTATTCAAACAATACTTTAATGCCACACGAACTGGCTACGTCAAGCTCCAGTTTGGCTCCCTTGCTCAGTTCCCAGTCCTTCAGCATGTAGATATAGTCACAAGCCAGCAGCAGGGCAATATCGGCCCGCATGTGGGCTTTCCAGTGGGCTTCTTCCGGGAGACCGTTATTGAATGGGTTTACCGGATCATAGCCCTCAGTTCTCAACAATTCTTCGGCACGTCCGAAGGCTTCCTTGCGCTCAGCCATATCATAGTGGGCAATGGCTCCACTGATATACACTCGCTTGTTTTCGATTTCCTCACCGCGTTGATAAGCCTTGTGGCGTTTCCATCGTTCCGGAATGACTACGCTGTAATTACACGAACGGCAACAGTAGCCTTCCTCTTTCACGGGGAACGGGTTGTATCCGTAACCCTCCAACTCTTTGCCGCAGATGCAGCAGGTTTTCTTTTGCTCTTCCATCATTTTAAATCTTTAATATGTATTTTACATCCGGGATGCCACATCCGAATACGGTTGGCAAACATGGTATCCGTCGTTTCTATCACTATGTGCCCTTGTGTCTTGGCTCTGCGCAGACGAATGTCTGTTTCTATGTTACATTCCAGCCAGTCTTCCATCACGTCCAAGGCTTCACGACCGGGCAGCAGTATCTGGTACAATTTATTCTCCCATTCCATCATTCAAGTATTCCTCCATTTTATCATCTTTCAATGTTTTGGCAGCACCTTCTTCCCAAATCACATAGGGTTCACCGGGCTTTTCCATAAAGCGACTCTTGCACCAGGCCTTGAAGCAGCTCACCATGATTTTCACATCGGCATCATATTCCACCTTGCGGGCGCTTCTGCCTGCCGGATGGGATCCTTCTGCATGGCTGATGAAGATAAACAGTTTCTTGGGGTGGCGCTCCTTGAACTCCTTGTAGGTCTTGTAGTTCAAACCGCTATACTGGAAACTGTCTATAATCACGATGCCGGGACTGCCCCGGCGCTGCAGACGTTCCTCCAGCTGGTCCATCGACTCGCGGTCAAGGATAATCAGCTTCTTTTTAACTTCCCCCATCTTGTGCCGTTTCAGGCTCATCTGAAACGAAAGGCCGGTGCTTTCTTCCAGGCTGTCATAGATTACGCGTCCGAAACCGCACAGGTACTTGGCCAACTGCATCACAAAGCTGCTCTTTCCGTTCCCGCTGGCACCCCAGATAATCCACACGCCACTCTTGGCAGGGTTGCCTATCGAGGCTTGCCAAGCCCCGGTAAACTCATACCGGGGTATCTTCATACTCAGCACCTCACCGGGGCTGTAGGCTCTTTTCAGTTTCATGCTTGCATCCTCCTTAATTTTTCGATTTCGGTATATACGCGCCGCAAGCCGCCTCCGGTGCTGTGAACGATCTTGGCAATGTCGGCACCGTCTGGGGCATTGATTTTGGCTACAATGGCAGCCTGTGCCTTCAGAAACTTTTCGCGTTCCTGCGCATCGTCTGGGGTCACCTTGCTGTAGGAGTCACCGTAGCGACTCAACATTTCGGTATAACCCACCTTCTTGCCTTCGATGGCGCGGTTGATCTTTTCCTTCAGCCCGTCTGCACCCATCATATACCACGCACAGCAGCGCTCGGTGGCGTTCCACAGGGCCTTCAGTTCAAGGAAGGCTTCATACTGCAGGTCGCCGGCTTCGTCCAGAATAACCAGGGGCGTATCTATCGTGCGGAGGTAGGCTACCAAGTCCTCATACACGTCGCTGTAGCGTCCGTTGCTGGTCACGCCGAATTCCTTGGCAATGTAGCGTATCAGCTTCAACTTGGTCTTCACCTGGCTGCAGTCCACATATACGGCGTGCTTGTGCTGCTTCACGTAAGCTTTCGCTGTAAAGGTCTTGCCGATATTGGGCATATCGCACAGGATGGCGCTCAGCCCGCTTCCCTGGCACACTTCCAGCTGCTTGCTCACAAACACATAGGTCGGGGTCTGTGCTGCCTGCCAGGGCATTTCCGTACGCAGTTGCACGCCCAGTCTTCGGGCTATGCCTACCCAGTTGGCATCACTGACCTGCTTTTCATAATTGCCCCGCTTGATGGTATTGTACACACTGGGGGCTATGCCCAGTGCCGTAGCATGACGGTTGTCACTGGGGTAATTTTCACGATCGGCGGCTATCGCTGCCACAATACGCTGCTTTACTTCATTTGTTATTTCCATTTGAATGCTGTTTTAAATTCGTTCTAACGTCGTTAATTATATCTTGGCTACTGCATCATGCTCGAAAGCACTGATGTCCATATAGGCTGAGTAATCTTCTTCCTCGGCTTGGGTAGGAAGGGGAACGGCTTCCGCCTGTACCTCTGTTATCAGCTTAGCTTCCTCTTTGGCAAGGATACCCACACGCTTGATCTTGCCGTCCTTCATCATCTTGTCGAATTGAGCTACATACTTGGATTGTTCGGTATAGGCTGCCTTATCTACTTCGGTCTGCTCAGCTGTATTCTCATTGTAACGGGCTACGGGCTTGCAGGTGGCGATATATCGTCCGTTCTGGTAGATATATACCTCGTTGATGGTTCCGTCGGCATCGGGCAGATAATAGGCATCTACCTTGTAGTTCCTCGGCTCCAACTTTTCGATGATTTCCGGGCTAGGCAGTCCGTATTGGTTGTACATCACCGTGCAGTAGGTGTTCTGCTGGATGGTTGTTTCGGTGTGCTGCCCGATGAACCGGTAAAGAACGGCCTTGTCCCAAGGTGTAAGGTTCGGATTCTGGTGGGCGCAAAGCACGTCCCAACGGCTCATGCCCGGATAGCGCTTTTGGTTGGGGTGAGGCTGCGCGTTGAAGGTCTGGATGGCGCGTATATCATCGGCTACCAGTTCTTCATAGCTGTAGGCCTTCACCTTGTAGGTGTTGTTCTTTTCGTCATACACCTTCTCTTCTTTCGGGCGGTTGGCTTCCAGCTTGGCCCACCAGCGACCGATACCTACCTGCGTGCGTTTCTCCACGCCGTACTTCTTTTCGCGGTTCTTGTGCTCGGCACGTTTTTCACGCGAGTTCCCGGGGTTACACCAGCGTATCAAGGGGAAGACGGTACCAGCTTGCATCAAGCCGTCGGCAAAGTCACTTACCAGGTGGTGTTCCACTTCCAGCTCGGCGGGGATATACATGCCGTTCCGGTCCAGGGTCTGGAACATGTTTCGCATGCAGTCCAAAAACAACTCGGTAGTCTTGTACCGGTTGTAGGCATATCCTACCACAGCGCCGCTCACCACATCGTAGGCATAATAGGCTTTCACACGGTTGCCATCCTTCATCGGGCGAGGCAGGTCGCGGTCATCAAGGCTCACCTTGCTCAATGAGAACTCACCGATGCTGCGCAGATGGTAGGGGCGGTAGGCGTTGTTGAAATCCCATTGGCTCATGTGAAGCTTGGCTCTAAGGGCCTTGTTTTTGGGGTTGTTCAGGTAGTTGGCTACCGTGGCCGGACTTAACACCAGCGGATTTCCATTCTTGTCGGTAAAGTCTGCTGGGTTCAACACCTCGCCGGTTTCGGGGTCATACAGTTCCAAATCACCTTGTACAAACATATTGTACTGCTCCCACACGGTGGTATTGAAGGGCTGCTCCGGCTGGGCATCGATGCTCAGCAGCAGGCGCTCAATGTCGTAGGTCACTTTCCGGCGGTTCTGGTTCATGAACTTGCGGCTGATAAGACTTTCATAGCCGTTGGCTTTAAAATCATTCACACGCTTCTTGAAGCGGTTGGAACTCACAGGCAAGGTGTGGCCGAACTCTGCTTGATAATAACTGATGGCTCCTGCCAGCTCACCCCAGTTCACCGGACCGGCCTTCATGGCCTTACGCATAAAGGTGGCATCCTCCATGGCACGCATCACTGCCTCAATTACCGAAGCGTTTACCGTATATTCTTGGATGTGTTTCGGTGGCAGTGCATCTCCCTGTGCAAAACCGAACAGGGTGTAAAATTCCCGCGCTTTCGCATCGATGTGGTAATGGCTGCCGAGCCAGTT
>VSOH01000298.1 GCA_009774735.1 Clostridiales bacterium | reverse complement strand
TATCCCCGCCGTCAGACACATCTCCCAGATTCGACTTATAGACATAATTGCCGTTCCCGTCATATTCCCAGCTATTCTTTAAAGTTCCTTTAAATTTGCTGACATAATTCTTATTATAAGAGAAATTCCCGGAGAGAGAATAGGACCATTCATTGACACGGTCGTTCCAGTTCAATGTCAATTCAACGCCCTTATTGGTAACCTCGGCATAATTTTGACGGGCAGGTGTCTTGTTTCCCATCGTAGCATAAACACCCGGACGGTAAAGGATGCCATCGGTAACCTTATTGTAAATATCAAATTCTCCAACCAGCCTATTATTCAATATAGCGAAATCCAATCCGAGATTAGCCTGTGTCACACTCTCCCAACGCAATTTTTGATTAGCAATTACGGTCTGCGCCAATCCCGAGGTCAGTTTATCTCCAAAAATATAATTACTTCCGGAATAAGTAGCCTGCCATTCATAGTCTCCAATACTATTATTTCCTAACTTTCCCCACGACAAACGTACTTTCAGATTGTCAAAAGGCGAACCTTGCATGAATGATTCTTCCGAGACACGCCATCCACCGGAGAAAGACGGGAAAAATCCCCAACGGCTTTCCGGCGCAAAACGAGAGGAACCGTCGTAACGGGCATTTACTTCAAACAGGTATCTGCTTTTATAAGCATAGGTCAGACGACCGAAAAAAGAGCGGGAAGTATTTTCCCAGGTAGCTCCCGTTATATTGCTCAATTCCGTATATGTAGACAAGTCTGTCAAGCTTGCGTCGGCAGCTCCTTGTTTTGCCATATCCGTATTAAATCCCCAGTTACGTATGGCTTCATAGCCTGCAAGTGCTCCCAAATCATGTTTTCCAAAACTTCTAGTCCAATCCAATGTCTGTACGAAGCGCCATCTTTTGGATTCTTCCGAATAAACCGCTTTCGACATATTCTCTAAAGTTGTAGGTTGCTCCACCTGTTTGTCTCTTCTAAAACTATATCTCCCGACTTGCCTGGAAAGCCAGTCGGCATCATGGCGATAGCGCATATAGTCAAACTCAACATGATACACAAAATCTTTGAGGATTGTAGCATCTGCAAACATAGAAGTATTTAACTGTTCATATTTGAAAGAACCGCCCGAAGAAGCTAACAAATGAAGAGGATTGGAAGATGTCGGATCTTCTTCTACCGCTTCGGGAAGTCCTAATTTTCCATCATATTCAGGATAAATATCCGGTGGAAGCTTCTGCCCATGTATTCCACCTGTAAAAGCATCCACTTCATTCCGATTCTGGTCTGTATGATAACCGTGCGAACGGTTGCCTATCTGCAACCAGTCCTTCACTTTCACAGTTATATTGGAGCGTATGTAATATTTCCGAAGCCCCGTATCTTGTATTAGCCCCGGGTTATCCAGGAAAGAACCGGAAAAATTATAATTCACATTGTCGGAAGCGCCAACAACCGAAATCGTATGTTCGCTCATTATTTTATTCTGAAACAGTTCTTTATACCAATCGGTATTCGGATAAGCGACATAGTTAGGATAACCGGACTCTGCAAGACCATTAGGATTTTTCGCCGCTTCTCTCCATTCTGTTATCGTGTTCTGGCTGAAAATATCACTTTGCCCGATATTCCGGGCTGATTCGTTCATTAATTCGAAATAATCGGCACTATTGCTCACAAGTTGAATCAGATTTGACGGTTGGTTCAAGGAAAACTTTCCTGAATAATTCACTGATGTCTTGCCTTTTTTCCCTTCCTTTGTGGTAATCATTATAACACCATTCGCCCCACGATTACCATAGATAGCACATGAAGCGGCATCTTTCAAGATGGAAATTGAAGCAACGTCATTGGGATTTATATCATTGAATGATAATTCCATCCCGTCAACCAATACTAAAGGGTTGGAATTGTTCAATGTTCCAATACCGCGGATACGTATGGTCGCCATATCACTGTTGGGTTTACCGGACGATTGCAATGTCTGCACTCCTGCACTCATCCCGGACAATGCCATTGAAAGATTAGTCAAAGGACGGGAATCCAGTTCTTTTTCAACATTGATGGTTGAAACGGCTCCCGTCAAGTTTATCTTCTTTTGGGTTCCATACCCCACCACAACAACTTCATCCAATTGTTTCGAATCTTCTTTCATCGTCACATTCAATGTTATCGGCCCGGTGATTTTCTGCATATATGTGATATAGCCTATTGAAGTAAATTTCAGTGTCGAGCCTTCCGGAACTTGCAACAGGTAGCTGCCGTCAAGACCGGTTATAGTTCCTTGTGTAGCCCCTTCTATCATAACGGT
>VSOH01000297.1 GCA_009774735.1 Clostridiales bacterium | reverse complement strand
CCCATGACTATAGCAATATCCCAAACGGTCATTGGCATAAGCATCGCCCATGTCGGCGGCTTGCTGCCACCATTCTACAGCAGAAGCCAGGTCGCAGTCCACGCCCCAGCCGTGCTGATAACAGCATCCGAGCATACACATCGCTTCCGCAAGGTCAACACCGGCCAACAGCTTGCCGTTCACCGCCTTTTTCAGCCATTTGACAAGCTGTCCCTGATAACTGTCCTTGTCAAGTCTCTCTTTTGCCGGGCGGCAATTATCTGATGCGAGCCAATACAATTTGAAAGCCTTAGCCAGATTGCGCTCTACGTCTATACCTTCCTCATAACATTGTCCGATCTGGTATTGCGCCGAGGCATAGCCCGACAGCGCCGATTCCCGACACTTATCAATGTCAAATGACTTGTCTGTATATTTCTTTTCGTATTTTATCATGATTCTATGATTCGTTTTCAGGCAGTTCCACTGTTTCTGTCCAACTTGGACTTCTTCTGTAAAATGTTACATTAAAAGCATCTCCATCCCAAGCGGTTTTGGTGACAGCCCCTGCCATATCAATGGTGTTGGGCAGTTCATCATGCAGCCACTTCGACACAACAACTTCTCTCGTAGCGCAGTTGACCAAATCAACTCTTATCGCGTCGCCTATACCATGACCGATACACCGGTACACCTTAGCCCTATACTTACTGTCGCGACGGAGCTTCGAGTATTTTTCGAGCAGGATTTCCTTCTCGCACCCGCACTCCTTCATCCGCTCTAAAATGTCATTACGTCGCTCTGCAAGGCGATTTTTGCCGCCTTGCATCCGGTCAATCTCCACAAGAATGTCCATGATAATGTTAGCAACACAGTCTTCAAACTCATTACTGAGTTCTTCACTGAACGCCTTGCAGAACCGTTTAAGGTTATAAAGTCTGCGGGAGGTCTCTATGTCAAGATTATACCACGACACGCCCATTCCGGGAACGGTATGATAGCCGACTTCATATGCCTCATTTTGTGGCTCAATGTTAGCACAGACAGTCAGTTTGCCGCATCCGTCAAGGTCAATGGGCATCAGTTCTGTCAGGATATACTGGGCGATGCCGAATGTGACGGCATACAGATTGACATAGCAATAGTTGGATTTCTCCTTTTCTCTTTTTTCAAGAGTATAATCGCCCTCGAAACACAATGTTTGCAGTTTCATTTTCTAAAATCTCTGAATTTCTTGCTGTTGAGGGCATTTTCAGCGGCAAGGTTGCAATTCCCGGCGGCGAGTTTGAGCCAGTCGTATGCCTGACGTAAATCAACATCCACGCCCAATCCTTTCATATACATATTGCCTATTTCGTATTGTGCCGTCCCAAGCTCATGTATATACTTCTTTCGGAGATCGCTCCGGGAAGCAATCTGCCGATACATATCCATTGCAGCGGTGAAGTCTTTCTCTCCACCGAGTCCGCGCTTGTAACAATCGGCAAGCATCAACTGCGCCGACACATCACCGGCATCCGCTCCGCAGCGATACCATTCGCGGGCTTTTGACAAATCCTTCTCCACGCCGCGTCCCTCGAAATATGCGCCTCCGACACAGCGATAAGCCTCTCTATGGCCCAACGCAGCGGCTTTCATGTAGCAGTCCAAAGACTTCTGCCAATCCTTTGCTGATTGGCTATAAATCTGTCCGAGATTGCACCAGCCTTCCGCATCATTTTCCCCGACAGCTACTTCGGAATACAGCGTTGCAGCCTCATCTTCGGATGTGTCGGTATCATCATCTTCAATAAGTTCCAAGACTTCATCAGGGACACCGGTTCCATAATAAAGAATGTCAGCCAACTTCTTCTTGACCGACATACCCCCTTTACCCGCTTTAGCCTTCAGTATCTCAATCCAGCGGTCATACCACTTACAAGCTATAGCCAAGCCATCTTCGGGGTCTATGTCTTCAGGGCTGTCATCGGCATAAAGGTTCATCAATGCCTGTGCCGCACCCGCCACGCCTTTGGCTGCTTTCTCCTCCAGGATTTCTATCCACTTATAATGCCATTTATGAACAAACGCCCTTTTCCGGTCTGCATCTATCTCATCGTCAGGAAAATCGTAGCGATAGAGATTTACCAATGCTTCCGCTGCCTTTTCATTTCCTTTGTCGGCTGCTTTCTCAAACCAATAGACAGCCTTTTGATTGTCGCATTCCTCGCCGTA
>VSOH01000296.1 GCA_009774735.1 Clostridiales bacterium | reverse complement strand
ACTTATAGCTTTTAATTTTTTCATTTTTATATCCTCCTTAATCAATTATATTATAGCATAACATAACAGGATTTTCAATAAACAATTATCCTTTTAAAAAATGCACAAATTTTTCAAGCTCAGTAACATTAAAGGTATAGTTACCCGAATCCGTATTCGGAATATAATATCTTGAACACACCTCACCATTGAGCACGGTAAAAGCTTGTTTTAAGGTTGACACCATATAATCTGCACATTGTCTTGCATTTGAGCCGCTGCATATGACTGCACCCACTCTTTTCGGTTTCTTAATCGGCGGCTTATCCCCTCTTTTAAATCTTGCACTGTAATAACGCTGAAAACGGTCAATAATGGCTTTCAGCGGTGCAGGAAAAAAGTTATTATACACCGGACTGAAAAATACAATATAATCAGCGTCTTCAAAATCCTCAAAGAATATATCCAAATCCTTATTGGAACAGCCGTTATGATATTCGCAAAATTTGCAGTCGGTACAAGGCGCAGGTGACATTTTATAGGTATCATACTGCACAATATCGCAATCTGCAAAATATCGTTTAACCTGATTAATAAGCTCTGCCGACACGCCTTTTTCACGTGGGGAGCCGTTAACAATTAATAATCTCTTCATTTCATCACCAAAATAATTTTTGTTAATTATACCATAAAAATAAATTGTTTTAAAGGACAAAATATGATATAACAATATTTAATTAGTTTATAACCTATGATACAAAGGCAGTGATATTTATATGTCAAAATTATTAATTAAGCTGGCATTAAAGAAAGCAAAAAGCGAGAGAGAGGCTCTCGGGATACTCAGCGGAATTTTCGGAATCATCTGCAATACACTGCTGTGTATTTTCAAATTTGTAATAGGCAGTATCAGCGGCTCCGTTTCCATAACTGCAGATGCAGTTAACAACCTGTCAGATGCCGGGTCGGGAATAATTACCATTCTCGGCAGCAAGCTTGCAAACAAGCCCACAGACGAGGAGCATCCATTCGGTCACGGCAGATTTGAATATATAACAGCTCTTGCCGTGTCGTTTTTGATATTTTTAATGAGCTTTGAGCTTGGAAAAAATTCCGTTATAAAAATAATTAATCCTTCAGAAATCAGTTTCAGCATCTGGTATATAACAGCACTTGCGGCAGCAATCGGCATAAAACTGTATATGGCTTTTTTCAACAATGTTTTATACAAAAAAACAGATAACCTTAATTTAAAAGCGGTAAAACAAGACAGCATAAACGACTGCATTGCTACAGCCGCAACAATTGCTGCACTGCTTATATCAGCATTTACTCCAATTAAAAGAGCTGACGGAATAATCGGATTGATTGTAGCTGTTATCATATTCTGTTCAGGTGTAGGAATTGTTCGTGATATTACAGGAAAAATTCTCGGCAATGCACCAAGCAAAAAACTCGTAAGCAGTATAGAAAACATAATACTTGAGGAGGAGCTGATACTCGGTGTACATGATTTGATTGTTCACGATTATGGCCCCGGAAGAATTATTGCATCAGCACACGCAGAGGTTCCCTCAGATGCAGACATTGTTGAAATTCACGATGTGATAGACAGTGTTGAAAAAAGAATTTCAAAGGAACTCCGCATTGTAATCTGTATTCATATGGACCCGATTGTTATTGATGACGAGGATGTTGACCATTACAAAAAGCTCACTGAAAGCATCATAAAAAGCATTAACGAAAACTACAGCTTTCACGAGTTCAGATTGATTAAGGGTAAAACCAACACCCTGCTTTTTGATTTGGTCGTTCCGTATGACAAAAAAACCACCGCAGATATATTGAACGAATTAAAATACGAATACAAAAAAATCGATAGCAGTGTCAATCTGATTGTAACGATTGAGCATTCATACGTATAGAAAAACACCCATTAACCAATTTGAACTGCCCCAGATTGTGCAGACAGTACAAAAAGACCCTAGTTGATGTAGAAAATAAAATTGTTAAGCAACAAAC
>VSOH01000295.1 GCA_009774735.1 Clostridiales bacterium | reverse complement strand
GTATTATATGCTATACTATAATTACACTTGCAGGTGTTGAGAAGGAGGAAGCAATGGATAATCGCAAAACGATTCAGAGTATTCTTGATTATATTGAGGATAATCTCAAAGCTGAAATCTATATGGATGAGCTGTGCAATATGGCAGGATATTCCCATGTACATTTTTGCAGACTGTTTTCACATTATGTCGGTTTGTCTCCGAATGAATACATTACACGCAGAAGGCTGATTAATGCTGTCTATGATATGTCAAAAGGAACGACTAAAGTTGATATTGCACTTTCCTACGGCTTTGAAACTTATGCCGGATTTTACAAGGCATTTAAGCGTGAGTTCAATTGTTCACCCTCTGAATTCATCAAATCTTATAAAGGTGAAAAGCCCTATAAGATTAACATTTTGCAGGAGGAACATATTATGATTTCTAAAAACAAAATACAGAAATTACTCAGTCATTGGAATTTGCAGAACGAAAGCGTTGCGAATATTTTCAATGAAAACACAGGCAGGCAAAGCGAAAATGCTTACTATGTCGGTGAGGATTATGTAATCAAATTTTCTGCTAATTACGGCAGTATAAAGAATAGTATCAGTATAGCAAACAGTCTTGAAAAATCAAATTTACCTGTTGCCGAAATTATTAAAACCATTGAAGGTTCAGATTATTTACAAAACGGCGAGTTTTATTTTGTCGTAACGAAACGAATTAAAGGCAGTCAGCTTAAATGCGAGGATATTTTCAAAAACACCGATATTGCATATCAGATAGGCAGTAACATAGCCAAACTACACAATTCGTTTAAAACATTTGATGAAAGCAATTACAAACAAGCTGATATTTTGGGTGATGTTAAATCTGCATTGCCGAAGGTTCAGGATTCAGTCAATTTGAGAGATGATTTTCTCAAAAATTTCAGTATCGTTTATGATAAACTGCCGATGCAGATTATCCACCGTGACATAAATCCGTCAAATATGATTTTTGACGAAGGTGAATTTAAAGGTTTTATTGACTTTGATTTAACAGAGGTCAATATCAGAATATTTGACCTCTGCTACTGCGCAACAGCAATACTTTCTGAATGTTTTAACAATTCTGATATTGATAAAAGCAAGTGGCTTGAAATACTTGACAATCTTGTAAAGGGTTATGAGAGTATTACTCCGCTGTCTGAATATGAAAAACAGGCTTTACCTTATGTGATTTATTCCATTCAGATAATTTGTATCGCATATTTCAGTCAGTTTGATAAATTTGATAACCTTACGAAAATAAATATGGATATGACGAAGTGGATTATTGATGAATTAAAAGTATAAATGTAAAAGCAAAGTGTTATTTTGCACCAATTCTTTGCAGATTCCTTTTTTGATATGCAGGTAAAAACAGCTAAATCATGATTTGAAAAATATCAGATATATTGATAATTCCAAGCACTTATGATATTATAATTTTGCAAGGATAAAAACACATCCCGGTAGGTAGTCCGGGAGTAACACAGTTTTATTTGTGTTATCAGTAACCTGCCTCCTTTGGTTGTCCCTTTCTTGCTTAGTTTCAGAAAAGGAGGAATTTTATGGATGAGGTAATTTCATCAATAACCGTGTTATTCGATGAGCCTTTCTGGGTTGCAGTTTATGAAAGACAGTTCGGTAATAAATACGAGGCTTGCAAAATCACATTTGGCGCTGAGCCGAAAGATTATGAGGTATATGCGTATTTATTGAAGAATTATGACTCATTGAAGTTCAGCCCTGCCGTAAAAGCAAAAAAGTTTGCTGACAAGCATATAAATCCGAAACGAATGCAAAGGCTGGTAAATAAACAGTTGAACAGTGTTGGTATCGGAACAAAAGCTCAGCAGGCTTTTAAGCTGATGCAGGAGCAATCCAAACAAATGCACAAAACCGCTTCTAAACAAAGGCGTGAGAAAGAAAAAGAGCGTAAGTTTGAATTGAAATCTGCAAAACGCAAAGAAAAGCATAAAGGTCACTAATTTATGCAAGCC
>VSOH01000294.1 GCA_009774735.1 Clostridiales bacterium | reverse complement strand
ATATATAATATTGTCAAGGACTTTTAGGTAAAAAATATGATAACAGGAATAATTTGCGAGTTTAATCCCTTCCACGCAGGGCATAAATATCTTATTGACAGTGTAAAAAATGAAAATGACGGTGTCGTCTGTGTTATGAGCGGCAACTTCGTTCAGCGCGGAGAATTTGCTGTTTATGACAAATTCACACGTGCAAAATCGGCACTTGAAAACGGTGCTGATTTAGTTATCGAACTGCCCTGTGCATATTCTCTCAGGTCAGCCGAGGGCTTTGCAAGGGCAGGTGTAGAATTGCTCGAAGCAGCAAATGCTGTTGACAGAATTGCTTTCGGTGCTGAATGCGATGATATCGGTAAACTTAAAAAAATGGCGTATGAGATAACAGAAAACGAGCAACAAATAAAAGCAGAAATGAAAAAAGGTATATCCTACCCGGCTGCCAGAAAAATGGTTATAAACTCAGATATTTTGGATACACCAAACAATATTTTAGCAATTGAATATTTAAAATCAGCAAAGCTCCCCTGCACTGCTGTAAGAAGAATCGGAAAGGGTCATGACAGTGACGACGAAAAATTCAGTGCATCGGAAATAAGAAAGAAGCTAACCGAAGATGAAATCTGCTCTATGAAAAACTGTGAAACAGCCGTTCTCGCAAAGCTACGCTGTATGACGGCAAATGATTTTTTAAAAATTGAGGATGTAACAGAAGGGCTTGAAAACAGAATTGTTGATATGGTCAAGGTTTCAACCTCACTTGAAACGCTTTATGATAATATAAAAACAAAACGCTATACCCATTCAAGAATAAGAAGAATCATTCTAAAAGCCTATTTAGGCATCAGCAAAGTATACACTGAAAAGCCTCCGTACATCAGGATATTAGGCTTTAACAGCAAAGGACAGGAAATTCTTGCCAAAATGAAAAAAAGTGCTGATTTACCTATTATAAGCCGATACAGTGACATCGACGAACTCAATGAATACGGCAAAAAATTATTTGAGCTTGAATGCCGCTGCACAGACCTTTATAATTTGGGATATAAAAACCCCCTGCCCTGCGGAACGGAGCAGAGGAGTAAAGTTGTAATATTATAAATATTATATATTAGTAAAGAGAGGTCATAAACCTCTCTTTTTTAGTTATTCAGTCATCATTTGTTCACTGACCATAGATTTTTGATTTGAGATGAAAGACGTTCATATGTCCAAAGCTTATCGGAATTTTTATAGCTGTTGGGATCATTAACCTTAAATCCCTCATTGGTATAACCTGTTACAACAATAAAATGACCCTTTGTTGTAAAATCACCTTCACCGAGTGACAATATAATCGAATCTCCCTGCTGCAGTGCATTTTTCATAACCGTTTCATCCAGCGGAAGCTCTTTTACTGTCAAGCCAAGCTTTGTTCCGCCCTTGGTGAATAGATCCCAGGTTGAGCCTACACCATTTTTATAATAGCCTTTTCTGTAAGCGTAGTCAGCGATATAATCAGGTGAAAGCTTGGTATCCTGTAAATAATACACAGCACACATAGACAGGCAGGTTGGTCCGCAGCCGTCAAGTCCCACAATACCATCACCGTACGCTGCGTATCCCCAGCGCTGATCCCACTGAATAAAAAGAGGTACACTGCTGCATTTTGTATATTCCTTCATATTCGGCTGCGAGGTTTTATCCTTATATTTCGGATACTCCATAACAAAATCTGCACTGTCGGGATGATTTTCAAGCAGAGTCAGCAGCCTTGCAGGATAATCGCTCATTGAATAACCATGAGCAGATGCATATTCCTGTACATCGTCTATCACTTTCTGACCGGCAGTAATCTGAAGCTGGGATTCTGCTTCACTGTCGTTATTGTTAACTGCCTTATACGTTATAAAAAAGGATACTGCAATAACAAGTATAATTGCTGTGCAAAAAATTAAACTTTGTCTGGTTTTTCTTTTCATAAAATAAATCTCCTCCTGATGTAAATCATTATACAGCAGGAGGTTAAAGAATAAATATAGAC
>VSOH01000293.1 GCA_009774735.1 Clostridiales bacterium | reverse complement strand
ATAGTCTGCACCTTTGAAAGTGTTTCAATCTCACCGTCAATAATTGATTTTTCCATTGACGGTGCACCGGCTGCCTTTACACCATATACCTTGCAGTCAGGATTAATCTGCTTAATGGTGTAGGCAACGCCTGCGATAAGTCCGCCGCCGCCGATAGGAACGATAACAGCATCAACATCGGGGAGCTGTTCAAGTATTTCCAGTCCGATTGTGCCCTGTCCTGCAATGACGTCAGGGTCATTGAACGGGTGAATAAATACGTAACCTTTTTCATTCTTAAGCTCAAGTGCTTTGTTGTAAGCATCGTCATAGACACCTTTAACCATACAAACCTCGGCTCCGTATTTTTTGGTAGCCTCAACCTTGCTGATTGGTGCTCCGTCCGGCAGACAGATTAATGATTTAATACCATTTTTAGTGGCTGCCAGTGCAACACCCTGTGCGTGGTTTCCTGCCGAGCAGGCAATAACACCCTTTGCCTTTTCCTCTTCACTTAACTGGCTTATTTTAAAATAGGAGCCACGGATTTTAAACGAGCCTGTTATCTGCAGGTTTTCTGTTTTTAAGTAGATATCTGCATCAGGGCAAAGGTTTTTTGCCAAAATCATATCGGTTTTTCTTACAACCTCACCTAATACTCTTTTTGCAGAATAAACTCTGTCAAGGGTCAACATTATATTTCCTCCGGATTACCAAGTAAATTTGCAGTCAGCGTAACTGATTTCACCGTCACTGTCGGCATAAATCGTTAATAGCTGATTTTGACTATTAATATAATAGAACTGATATTGCACGCTGTCAATACCATTTTCGCCTGTTCCTATCTGTTTTGTATGATTACTGTGTAATTTTAGTTCATCATTATACATATTGCTGATACTGTCAGCAAGCTTTTGGGCATTATCTGCTGCAAGCTTTTCTGTTTCATTGTCACGCTCATTGGCATAAACAACACCTGTTTCACGGTTGTATTTGTATGTGAATTTTCCGTATTCAAGCTCACCGCTTATTTCTGCATTTTCTTTGTTCCCAAGTGTGTTCATTACAGCGGTTCTAAGCTCGCTGCCTTTCTGACTGTCACTTTTCGGTGGAGAGGTTGTTTTTTCAATAATCTGTTCTGTGGTGTTTTCTGTTGCAGACACAGACGAGACTGCTGTTGCAGTGTTGTTATTGCTGTTATTCTCTGCCGTTTTTGTGCAGGCAGCAAATGATATACAGATTAAAGCTGTCAGCATTAAAGCTGTTATTTTTTTCATATTAAAACCTTTATCCTTTCATCTATCGTTATTGAATCAGGTGTGATAATGCAGTCAACTGCAATAATTTCCACACCATTTTCGGCGGCTCTTTTTAGTTCCTTTGCGAAAGCGGGATCACGCTGCGTGTTTGGAGTAAAGCAGCCGCAGCCTTTCATTTGAATAACGAATATGACTGCTGAACGATAGCCGTTTTGTTTAGCCTTTATCAGCTCACCAAGATGCTTTCGTCCTCTTTCAGTAGGTGCATCGGGGAATTTTGCAGTTCCGTCAATCTCCAGTGTAACACCTTTAACCTCAGCATACATTTTTTCGCTTTCATTTTCTATGTAAAAATCAAGGCGTGAATCGCCGTATTTCGTTTCAGGCTTAATAATAGTCGGATTTTCAAGCAGTCCTCCGTTTTTTATCCATTCACCGACTGCTTTGTTGGGAGCCTGTGAATCCATATTAATAAGCACTTTGCCTTTATAAACAGCAATTAAATCATATTGTGTTTTTCGCAAAGGATTGCTGCTTTTTTCAAGAAATACCGTTGCACCGGGAACTAAAAGCTCCTTGCATCTGCCTGTGTTTTTTACGTGAACGATATGTTCTTCACCGTCAATTTCAACCTGTGCCGTAAATCTGTTTGGACGGTTTAAAAATCTGCCCTTTTTTATACTATTGTAATTCATACTTATTAGATTAAGTCAAATTGCTCAAACTGTCAAGAATTAATTGTCTGTGTTCTAAAAAATACTTAAAATTGTATATTGAATGGTATACAGAT